>CAMWVO010000078.1 GCA_947177695.1 uncultured Clostridia bacterium | reverse complement strand
CGGCTTCGCCGCCTGAGCGTTCCGACAGTTAGTCGCATAAATCAAAATTTACCACAGGAAAACCAAAACCCAAAATCAAAAAGGAGCTGTTCAAAATGAAAGAATTACTCAAAGCCGCCGCCATGTTCGCCCTGCTGCTTGCAGCAATACCCATGCTTACCTTTATAAAGCCGCGGGACGGCATCTCCCCGCCCCTTACCGCAGAAGCTGCGGGACTTTCCGACATCAAAACTGATGCGCCCGAAACCGCTCCGCCCGACATCTCGGACAAGCCTGATAATACGGACGAGCCGTCCAAGCCCGAATATACCGACAATTCCGATACCCTGAAAGTCCTTGACTTCACCAGCGGTCAGGTCATGGAGCTTTCTCTGCGGGATTACGTTATCGGCGCTGTGCTTGCGGAAATGCCCGCCTCCTATCACGAGGAAGCCCTCAAAGCTCAAGCTGTGGCGGCGCGGACTTACGCCGTAAGACAGCGTGAAAAACAGCGTCTTGCCCCAGACCCCGAACTTATGGGCGCGGATATTTCCAACGACAGCACCAAATATCAGGCGTACTTCACACCCGAACAGGCGAAAGCCTTTTACGGCAGCGGCTATGAGACGTACCTTGAAAAAGCCTCCGCAGCTGTTGACGCAACGGGCTCGGACGTGCTTGTTTACGGCGGAGAGCCGATAGTTGCGGCGTTTCACTCCACGTCGGGGGGAAAGACCGAAAGCGCGGAAGTGGTCTGGGGAAGTCCCGTAGAATATCTTGTCCCCGTTGACAGCAGCGAGGACGAAAAGTCCCCCTCCTATCTGGAGGAGAACACCTTTACTGAAGCGGAATTCAAAGCCCGTCTGGAGACCGCTCTGGAGGACGCCGAACTGGACGGCGATCCCAATGACTGGATAAAAATAAAAGAGCGGAGCGCATCGGGTACTGTTACAAAAATGACCGCAGGCGGCGCGGATCTGTCGGGAGCGGATTTCCGCCGCATATTCTCCCTGCGCTCGGCAAACTTCACCGTCGAGTACTCCGAAAAGGGCGGAACATTTTCCGTTACCACAAAGGGCAGCGGTCACGGCGTGGGCATGAGCCAGTACGGCGCAAACGCCATGGCAAACGGCGGCAGCGATTACAAGGAGATACTGCTCCACTACTACGGCGGCGCGGAGATCGCCGATATGGACGACATAGCAAGGTAAGTCCCGCCGAAGCGGACTGCTGCGGACAAAACCCCGAAAGACTGCGTATCTGCGCGGTCTTTCTTTTTTGTACCCGCCGTTTCGGCAAAGCCGCGGACATAAAGCTGCCGCCGTGTCACAAATTGCAAAAATTTCGACATAAAATTTGTTGATTTTTTTTCCTAATCGTGATACAATAGTCATATGTGACAAAAACGTGGGAGGTGCTGACTTTGGTATTTTCCGACCTGCTTTTTATATATTTTTTTCTGCCTGCCTGTCTGGTGCTGTACTATATTTTACGGAATACGACCTACAGAAACGGCGTGCTTATCATATTCTCCCTGATGTTTTACTCTTTCGGAGAGCCTGTATGGGTGCTTCTGCTCATAGGAAGCGCCCTTGTGGACTATCTGAACGGTCTGTTTATAGCCAAATGCAAAAAACGCCGAAGCCGTGCCGCCGTGTTGGGTGTGGTCATGTCTCTGGTGATAAATCTGGGAGTACTTATTCTCTTTAAATACAGCGGCTTTATTATGGAGAACGTCAACGCGCTGACGGGGCTTTCCCTGCCCGTGAGACATTTTACTCTGCCGATAGGTATTTCTTTCTATACGTTCCAGACCATCTCCTACACTGTGGACGTTTACTGCGGCAGAACGAGAGTGCAGCGGAGCTTTCTTGATTTTCTGCTGTACGTTTCGCTGTTCTTTCAGCTTGTTGCGGGACCTATCGTCCGCTACACCACGGTGGCAAACGAGATATCCCGCAGAAGATTTTCCATATTCGACATGAGCAGGGGCATTGAGCGTTTTATTTTCGGCCTTGGCAAAAAGGTGATAATCGCCAACACTCTCGGAAACATTGCGGACAAGCTTCTCTCCTTTGAGAACGCTCCCGTTTCCGCGGCGGCGGCTTGGGCGGGAGTGCTGATGTTCTCGTTCCAGATATACTACGACTTTTCGGGATACTCCGATATGGCTATCGGACTGGGACTGATGTTCGGCTTCCACTTTGACGAGAACTTCAATTACCCCTACATTTCAAAGTCCGCCTCGGAATTCTGGCGGAGATGGCATATTTCCCTGGGAACGTTTTTCCGCGATTATGTCTATATCCCAATGGGAGGAAACCGCCGTCACCAGATACTGAACATAGCGGTGGTATGGTTCCTGACGGGCTTATGGCACGGCGCAAGCTGGAACTACATTCTCTGGGGACTTTTCTGGGGGCTTCTCGTGGCGATTGAAAAGCTGTTCCTGCGAAAGGTTCTGGATAAAATACCCTCGGTTTTCGCACATCTTTACCTTTTAGCCGCAGCCATCGCAGGCTGGACGCTTTTCTATTTCGAGGATATGGACAGGCTGAAACAGTGCTTTTCCGGAATGTTCGGAATGAACGGCATTCCCCTTTCGGACGATATCACAGTGTCGCTTCTCAAGGGAAGCTGCTTTGTGATAATTGCCGCAGCGATATTTTCCTGTCCTGTATGCAGGACAGCCATCGAAAAAACCGAGGCTCTCGCAGGGAAGTCCGCTTTAGCCTACACCGCCGCAAAAACCGCGGAAAATATCATTCTGCTCGGTATTCTTGCGGCAAGCTCCATACTTCTTGTAAAGCAGAGCTATAATCCGTTCCTTTATTTCAGATATTGATTTGAGGTTGATCTTATGGGATATGTCAGAATAAATCTGAAAGCCGACGTGCGCAAAAGAACGGCGGCAATACTTACCGTTTCGCTTTTTACGGCGCTGTTTATCGGTATGGGAGCAGTCTCGCTGATACTGGAGCGTCCGACGGTCTCGGAAACGGAAAACCGCGAGCTCGAAACGCTCCCCGACTTTTCGCTGAAAAGCTATCTGGACGGCAGCTTCGCCGCGCAGCTCGACAAATACTTTACCGACACCGTTCCCTATCGGGACAAGCTTACCGAATACGCCGCCGCGCTGGAAAACGCAAAGGGTATCCCCGCTCCGCAGTTCTACGGCGTGGAGACTTTGAGCGACGAACCGACGGAGGAAAACCCGGTGCAGCCGCCTGTCCCCGTACCTGCTCAGACGGAGCAGACCGAACCGCCAGCAGTCTCCGAAGCGGTAGTGCCGTCCTATACATCTGTTCCACACGAGGAAACTCTCGCAGCCGAAACGACAGCCGTTTCCGAAAGCGGGACAGAGACGTCGGGGGACGTTTCGGAATTCCTCAACAACGGCATCATTGTAAACGGCGTGGATATGTACGGCGAAAAAGCGGGAATAATGCTCTTCGGCGGAAACGACAAGCAGGGACAGCGTTACGCCGAGCTGATCAGCTCCTACAAGCGGGAGCTTGGAGACGGCGTTAACGTCTACAATATGGTAGTGCCTACCTCGGTGGAATTTTACCTTCCCCAAAAGTACGCAAAATATTCCAACTCAGAAAAGCGTGAGATCGAATTTATCTACAGCAAGCTCACCGACGGCGTTATCCCCGTGGACGCGTACTCCGTCCTTGAAGCCCATAAGGACGAATATATCTACTTCCGCACCGACCACCACTGGTCAGACTTGGGCGCGTACTACGCCTACACCGCGTTCTGCGATGCCATAGGACAGACCCCTCCCGCGCTCTCGGACTACACCGTCAAAACCAAGGACGAACTTTTTGTAGGCTCGCTGTTCGGCTACACGAACGATATTACCCTGAAAAACAATCCCGACACCTTTACCTACTACATGACCAAATCCCCTTTCAGCGGCGAGACCTTTAAGTACGACACCCTGACCTCGGCGGGCAGAAATGTTATTTACCACGAGTATGCTTCGGGCTCTTCGATGTACGGAATGTTTCTCGGAAGCGACGGCATACACGTCAAAATAACAACCTCAGCGGGAACCGGACGGAAGATCGTCATGTTCAAGGAGTCTTACGGAAATGCGTTCGCGCCCTATCTGATAGACAGCTTTGACGAGATCTACGTCATTGATATCCGCTATTTCGGCAAGAACGCGGTGCAGTATATCAAGGACGTGGGGGCTACCGACGTTCTGTTCATCAACAACGTTTTTGCGGCGAACACCTCCAAGCTGATAGACGGCATCGAACGTCTGCTCATCTCTCCCACGGGAACTATTGTGTATACCGCTCCGCCCGAAACCTCTTCAGTTCCTGTTGAGACCGATCAGCAGGGTCTGCCGATCGGACAGATATCCCAGACACAGCCGCCTCAGCAAACCGTGCAGGGACAACCGTTACAGCAAACTCAGCCGCCTGCTCCTAATCAGCAGACACAGCAACCGCAGCAAGTTCAGCCGCCGCCGGCAAATACTCAGGCAGTTCAGCCCGCACAAACTCAGCCTGTACAGCAGTCACAGCAAGTACAGCAAGTAACTGCCGCTCCTGCGACTGTTGCTCCTGCGGCTACGGCTCCTCCGTCGGCTACAGCTCCTCCTGCAACTCAGCCCGCTGTAACTGCTCCTCCCGCACCCGCGGCTGCCGTTTCGCAGACGGTAACAAGTCCCGCAGGATAACAAACTAAAAATACCGCAGAAATGCCTGTAAGCGGCAATTCTGCGGTATTATTTTTCCTGTGTAAGCTTAGCCCAGTTTTGCGGTAAAGTCGGACATTGCCTCCGAAATTTTTATCTGCTGAGGACAGACAGCCTCGCAGCTTCGGCAGCCCACGCAGGCTGACGGCTTCTTGTCGTCGGGAACAGCCATCAACGCCATGGGAGCGATAAAGCCTCCGTTAGTAAGACAATGCTCATTGTAAAGCTTGATAAGCTCGGGAATATCCAGTCCCTGCGGACAGTGGGTCGTGCAGTAGCGGCATGCGGTACAGGGCAGAGAATCTTTCTTTGTCATTCTGTCGGCAACAGCCATGAGCTCCGCCATTTCCTTTTCATTTAAGGGTTTGTCCGTCTCAAAGGTCTTGATGTTGTCCTTGACCTGATCCATGTTTGACATTCCCGAAAGAGTTACCACGACTTCGGGAACGGACTGTATAAATCTGAACGCCCAGGCGAGTATCTTCTCGTCGGGACGCAGAGCCGTCAGCTTTGCTTCGTCGCTGTCCTTAAGCTTTGCAAGCTTTCCGCCGCGGACAGGCTCCATTACCCACACGGGGATATTGTACTCTTTAAGCAGCTCGACTTTTTCCTTTGCGCCCTGGAACGTCCAGTCAAGCCAGTTGAGCTGTATCTGGCAGAACTCCATATGCTCGCCGTAAGCGTCCAGAAAACGCTTCATAACATCGTAAGCGCCGTGAGCGGAGAAGCCCAGATGCTTGATCCTGCCGTTCTTTTTCTGCTCGATGAGGAAATCAAAAATGCCGTATTTGGGGTCAAGGTATTCGTTGATATTCATTTCGCATACGTTGTGGAAAAGGTAGAAATCGAAATATTCCACCTGACATTTTACAAGCTGCGTTTCAAAAATTTCCTTTACCGTTGTCATGTTGGACAGGTCATAGCCGGGAAATTTTGAAGCAAGATAAAATTTGTCGCGCGGATAATTTTTGAGTATCTTTCCCATTACGAGCTCTGAATTTCCGTCATGGTAGCCCCATGCGGTATCGTAATAGTTCACGCCGTTTTTCATTGCATACTCAACCAGTTCGGCTGCGGCTTTTTCGTCAATGACCGAATCGTTTCCGTCTACGACGGGCAGACGCATTGCGCCGAAGCCCAGCGCGGAAAGCTTAATGTCCTGAAAGTTTTTGAAGATCACAGCAGTACCACTCCTTTAAAATTTGTCCGTGGGCATATTTATGCCATACTGTAATTATAGCATTTATTTTCCGCGGTGTCAATGCGCCTTGAAACAAATTGACGGTACACGGAAATCTGCGGAAAAATTTTTTCAAAAGCCCTTGACATTACCAAATCAATGTGCTATAATAAAATGCGTTGATTAATTTCAGCGATGCGTTGCTAGCTCAGCTGGATAGAGTGACTGGCTACGAACCAGTAGGTCAGGGGTTCGAGTCCCTTGCAGCGCACCACCGTGGAGCCAAAAGCCCCCGCGGGCAAAACCGTCTCGGCAGGAAATGCGGGGACGGTTTTTTTATAGGTTGGCTCCAATAAATGTGTCAAAAAAAAAACAGGAAAGAGGTTGATTTTATGGATATCAAGGCAAAAATCGAAGAGATCGCAAACAAGGTCAAGAACGACAAGGGCTTTGCGGACGAGTTCAAGGCAAACCCCGTAAAGGCTGTTGAAAAGGTGGTCGGCGTTGATCTTCCCGACGACCAGATCAACAAGATCGTTGACGGTATCAAGGCGAAAATTTCAGTTGACGGCGTAAAGGACAAGGTTGGCGGTCTTTTGGGAAAACTGGGTAAGTAAGACTGATAAAAACGCGGCGTTTCGTTTGTGAAACGCCGCGTTTTTCTATATGGATTTACTTGATTCCGTCGGGATTTTTCGCGGTGAAGTTCCAGCTGTCGCGGCACATCTGGGCAATGTCCGCCTTTGCTTCCCAGCCGAACAGAGCCTTTGCCTTGTCGGTGTTTGCATAGCAGGTGGCAATATCTCCGGGACGGCGGGGAGCTATCTTGTAGTTTACCTTTTTGCCCGAAGCTTCCTCAAACGCGCGGACAACCTCCAGTACGCTTGTACCCTTGCCTGTACCAAGGTTTACCGCTTCGGTACCCTTATGCTTCAGCGCGTAATCCACCGCACACAGGTGTCCCTTTGCAAGATCGACAACGTGGATATAGTCGCGGACGCCCGTTCCGTCAGGAGTATCATAATCGTTGCCGTACACGCTCAGGCAGGGGAGCTTTCCCGAAGCCACCTGCGCAACATAAGGCAGGAGATTGTTCGGTATACCGTTGGGGTCTTCGCCGATAAGACCGCTCTCATGGGCTCCGATGGGGTTGAAGTACCGAAGCAGGACAACGCTCCATTCCTCGTCGGCTTTTGCGGTATCGGTAAGAATCTGCTCGATCATTACTTTTGTGTAGCCGTAGGGATTTGTCGCCGAAGTGGGGTAGGTCTCGATATAGGGCACGGGATTGTTCATGCCGTAAACCGTTGCGCTGGAGGAAAATACAATGTTCTTGCAGCCGCCCTCGCGCATAGCCTTGATAAGCTCGATCGTACCCGAAATGTTATTATAATAGTACTCAACGGGCTTTGCGCAGGATTCGCCCACGGCTTTAAGTCCCGCAAAGTGGATAACCGCGTCTATTTTGTTTTCCTTGAATATTTTGAGCGTACCCTCGTAATCAAGGATATCTGTTTCGTAGAATTTGAAATCCTTGCCTGTAATCTTTTTGATGCGGTTCAGCGCTTCGGGCTTTGAGTTGGAAAAGTTGTCCATAACAACGATATCGTGACCTGCGTTAAGAAGCTCCACACAGGTGTGGCTGCCGATGAAACCCGCGCCGCCTGTTACAAGAATTGTACTCATAAAAACCAGTCCTTTCAAATAAGTTCCTTTAATCTTATTTTAGCTCATTTCAAATAATTTTTCAATACCC
>CAMWVO010000077.1 GCA_947177695.1 uncultured Clostridia bacterium | reverse complement strand
CGGACCCTGATCCAGACCCCGATCCTGATCCAGACCCAGATCCGGACCCTGATCCAGACCCCGATCCCGATCCGGACCCAGATCCTGATCCAGATCCTGATCCCGATCCTGATCCTGATCCAGACCCCGATCCGGACCCTGATCCTGATCCAGACCCCGATCCTGATCCAGATCCTGATCCCGACCCTGATCCCGATCCCGATCCGGACCCTGATCCCGATCCCGATCCGGACCCTGATCCAGACCCCGATCCCGATCCTGATCCAGACCCCGATCCTGATCCAGATCCTGATCCTGATCCTGATCCCGAGCCTAATACACCGGATGAGCCCGGCGAACCCCCTGTAACACCTCCTGTTACTCCTGAGGTTCCTGTTGTTCCTAACGTACCGTCAAGACCGACTGTACCCGAAAAGCCGGACTTCCCTGTTAACCCTGTTACACCTATCATTGACTTCGAGATGTTCGATGAGCCTGAGGTTCCTCTCGCTGAAACTCCTTTCGAGGAGACTTCCGATGCTGACAGCTTTGAGACCTTTGATGATGCTCCCGTTCCTCTTGCGGACGATCCATTCGACACAGACGCTGAATCCGTTAACCCCAAGACAGGCGTTGATATGACTGTTCCTATGGGTGCTGCGGCTGCGGCAATGGCTTCGTTTGTAGCTCTGATGATCGCAAACAAAAAAAGACGCGGTGAAAACAGCTAAGATCAAATAAAAATAAGCGCCGAAGGAATTATCCTTTGGCGCTGTTTTTTATATAGTCGGCTTTTCGCTTCGGTGGAAGTCCGCTCACAATTTTGTTCCTTAGCTTATTGACCTCTGCGGTAAGCTCTCCGCAGCCGTTGTATCGGCTGAAAAAGGCTGAAAAATCTGCGGCTTTTTCGTACATATCAAGCCGCAGCATTGATTTCACCATGCAGATGTCCAGAAACCTGCACTCGCTGTCCATCATGTTTACAAGAATTTCTATCGCATTTTCGTACCGTCCCTTGATATGTTCGTGAATGGCAAGACTGCGCTTTGAAGCGTCGCTGTGCTCGCCCAGTATCTCCGCGTTGCGGGATTGGTACAGCTCTTCGGCGCGCTTGAAATTGTCCCGGACAAAGTCAGCGAAAACCATGTTGCTGAAAAGATTTTCCTGCAATCTCGGCTCCAGCTTTTTCAGGTCGATCTCCTCAAAGGTGCGGTAGGCGTCCTCGATGTTTCCCAGTATCAGCTGTGCGTTCGCAAGAAAGCTTTTTCCCTTGGCAATGTCCTGTCCACGCTCGGCTTCCGCAAGCTCCGCTTTAAGTGATTCAGCGTATTCCTCCGTAAAGCCCTTTTCCGAAAGTATCGCCAGCGACCTTTCAAACCTGCATTTTTTCTTGAACAGCTTCATTTCTTAACGCCCTTTTTTCCGTATTTTATCTTTATCACGGTACTCAGAACGCCGTCCGCAATAAGAAGAAGTCCCAGTACAAATTCGCCTATCGTCACAAGTGCAGTGTTCTCCACCGTAAAAGCGTAGTAGATCATCACCGTGCCGAAAAAGAACATCAGAACTATTTTCAGCCACTTAAGTCCCACGCAGGCGTACTCGATGGCATCGTCGGAATGTCTTGCCAGAATATTGAAAATGGTAAAGCTGTCCATGAGTACCGAAAAATACAGCATTACGATCAGCATACATAATAGGGCATTTGCGTCGCCGAGCATAAATTGACCAACCCTTTCTATCTTATCGTGGAGACGACCTCTATCGCCTTTGTGAGCTGGGAGTCGTAAAGAAGCTGATCCTCCTCCGACAGTGTGGACAGATCCACGTCCGCAGGGAGAGCCACCTCAAAATTGGGCTTGATGCCTGTTCCGTTGTAATCTCCGCTGTTTTTGGTCTGGAGAGTTGCAACGGTTATTTTTATTGCCGCGCCGCCCGAAAGCTTGTGGGTCTTTTGCATTACGCCCTTGCCGTAGCTTTGCACACCGACTATCTGGGCGTTTGCCTCGTCACGAAGCGCAAAAGCAAACAGTTCCGAGCAGGAAGCCGTGCTGCCGTTCACCATAACGACCATAGGCATTTTGATCTGTTCCGCCTCGGTGGTGTGAACGACCGTTTCCGAGGAATCCTTATAGTAAGCCGTCACAACGTCGCAGTCGCCCAGAATGCAGTCAAGTGTGGACTGGAGCGAAGAGGTAAGCCCGCCCAGATTGTCGCGGACGTCGAAAACAGCCATTTCCGCGCCGTCGCTTATAAGACGGTTCAGGATATTGCCGAACTGCTCCGGAGTTTTCTCGTTAAAAGTGGTTATCTTTATGTAGGCAATATTATCTATCAGCCGTCCCGTGACCGATATTATTTCGTTTTTTTCGGAAATGACCTCCACCGGGAAAAATTCGGATATTCCCTCGTCGTTCAGCCTTTTGATGTGAAGCTTGACCCTGGTACCTTCGTCGCAGTTGAAAAGGGACACCGCTTCGTCGTAGCCCTTTTCGTAGGCGATAACATCGGTGTTGTTGACGGCAGTAATAACGTCCCCCGCCACAAGCCCCGCTCTGTCCGCGGATGAATTTGCCATGACCGAGGTTATCTTCACATAGCCGCTTTCCTCCTTGTCCCAGTTGAAGCCGAGACCGATAGTAACGCCAGACTCCTTCTGGGTCTGCTGGGCGTATTCCTCAGCGGAATAGTACTGAGCGTATCTGTCGTTCAGACCCGAAGCATAGCCGCTCATAATGCAGTTTGTAAGCATATCCTCGTCGATATCGCTGATAAAATTTGCGCGGACATACTTGTCCATCTCCGAAAGCTTGGCATAGATGACCTCGCGTTCGGCAACGCTTCTTACCTTTGAGTTGAACACGTTCAGAGAAAAATTGTATGTTATCATGAACGTCACCGCAGCCGCCAGAGCCATCAGTCCTATAGTTATTCCGAGAGAAATTTTTTTATTCATAGTATTATCCCCAAAAGTGGTTTTTATTGGTGTATCCTAATTCACTCCCATATGTGTTTGCCCGATGGGCTGACAAAAAATTCTGCGCAAAAACCGTATAAAAAAGTTAAAACTTTTCAAGTTTTTGCCCCCATTTTTTGTACACATTTAGGTCGTGAATTAGTATTAATTGTTTATGTTGACGTAATTCAGCGGATTGGTGTGCTGACCGTCAACGCGGACTTCAAAGTGACAGTGGTCGCCGTAAGCGTACCCTGTATGTCCTATATAGCCGAGAGTGTCGCCCTGCTTGACAGTCTGCCCCACGCTTACCGCAAGACTTTGATGATGCGCGTACAGCGTAGCAACGCCGTTTCCGTGGTCGATAATGACGCAGTTTCCGTAGCCGTTGCCCTTGTCTCCCGCCTGAATGACCGTTCCGCCGGCCGCCGCAACTGTAGGAGTTCCTGCGCAGCCGGGCTTTGTGATGTCTATACCCTTGCGGAAATTATTCCTCTGCTCCTCAACGATCCAGCGGTTTCCGTAGCCGTCGGTCATATTGCGGATCGAGGGTACCGGCCATATGAAGCCCGTCTCGGAGTAGCTTGTGAACGTGCCCGAGGTATCGGGAGTGACCTCCTGCGGAACATACTGCTGACCGTTTGCCTCCGCTTCGAGACGCTTCTGCTCTTCCTCCTGACGTCTGCGCTCTTCTTCCTGACGCTTGCGCTCCTCCTCTTCCTTGCGCTTGCGCTCGGCTTCCTCCTGCAAACGGCGTATCTCCGCCTGCAATTCCTCCTCGACCTTCTGCTGCTCCGCATCGATCTCATTGGCGCGATTGCGGTAGTCAGCGATCATATTTTCCTGCATCTGCTTTGTCTCGGCGTGGTTGTTGTAGGTCTCACGAAGCTCGGCGTAGTACTGCTCCTCCTGAGATTTTTTTGTTTCCAGAGCTTCAAGCTTTTCACCGCGGACGGCTTTGTCCGCTTCAAGCTCGGCGACCTGTGTGTTCAGCGACTCTATCAGATCGTTGTCGTGCTTTGAGACGCGCTCCACAAATTCCATTCGGGCAAGCATATCGTAAAAATCATTTGAGCCTGCAATTACCGAAGCAAGGCTGTCGTTTCCCGCCATATAGAGAGCGCGGAGCCGCTGACGGAACTGCTCTATGCCGTCGTCAAGCTCCTCCTCCTTTGCTGCGATGTCATCTTCAAGACCCGCTATTTCCTCGTTCAGAAGATCTATCTGCTCCTCCACGATAGCGACCTGCTTCTCCTGAAGCTCCATTTTTTTGTCATACTCTTTAAGGTACTCAGCTTCCTCCTCGGCTTTGTCCTTGTAGTCCTCCAGAGCCGCTTCAACGTTTTTGCGCTCCTTTTCAAGCTGTGTCTGCTTTGCTTCCAGATCGGACATTGTGTCCGCTGTAACGCCCGATGCGAGACAGCCTGTTGAAATTACCAAAGCAATTGCGACGGGAAGTACTTTGTTTCTGAATATTTTTTTCATAGCTGTAATTCCGCTCCCCGCAAGGAGCTTCTCCTTTCGTGTACAAATGAATTGTCTTATACTTTAAGATACTTGCGTGTGCTCATAACAGTTCCGAAGCCGCTGATCACCATTCCCGCGGCGGCGTATCCGATAACAAGCTTTACCATAAATTCACTCATGGGGATAAAGCCGTTCACCGACATAATGCTCCAGATGGTCATGTCCTGAGAGAGAACATTCACAAGCTCCGAGTAGCCTACGCAGGTCACAGCCGAAGCAAAGATACCCGCCATTGCGCCCAGAAACATACCCTCAACAAAGAACGGTACCTTTATGAACGTGTTGGTAGCTCCCACAAGCTTCATTATAGCAATCTCCCGCTTTCTGATGTCAACGCTTGCGCGGGCGGCGTTGGAAATGATTACAAGTGAAACCACTATCAGCGCCAGCAGAATGACCGCGGAAATTATTCCGATAAAGCGTTTAAGTCCTGTAAGAATGTTGATGAAATCAGTGGGGGACTTGATGCTGTCAATGCCGTCAAGACGGTTGATGTCCATAAGCGTTGGGCTGATCTCCTCGATGTCGGCAATTCTGATCCTGAACGCGTCGGGAAGCGGGTTGTCCTCGCCAACATAGCTGAAAAGCTGATCGGCGTTTTCGCTGTCCATGCTTTTTTTCATGTCCTCCAGAGCCTCGTCCTTTGAGTAGAACGTTACCGATTCTACATTATGTATATTTCTAATGGTATTTTCCATTGCGGACGCCATCACCGAGTCCACGTCCTCGTCAAGGAAGATGACCACTTCGTTCTTGTTTTCAACGCCGCTTACAAAGCGGTTGATGTTTGCAACAAAAAGCATTGTAAACCCGATCAGCAAAAGGGATACCGACAGGATACAAAAGGACGCCACCGACATTATGCGGTTTGTCCAGATATTTTTCATTCCCTGTCCGAACAGGTAATTCATACTGCTAAGCTTCATTTTTGCCTCCCTAAAAACAGGAAAATTATCCTATATAGTCGTCGAAAGTAATGCGTCCGTCCTTGATGGTGATAGTCCTGCCGCCGAAATGGCGCACCAGCTCATGTTCGTGAGTTACCATCATAACAGTTGTGCCGCACTCGTTTATGCCCTTGAGAAGCTCCACTATCTCAAGGGACGTTTTGGGATCAAGGTTGCCTGTAGGCTCGTCCGCAATGATAAGCTGAGGGTCGTTCACCAAAGCCCTCGCCAGAGCAACGCGCTGCTGCTCGCCGCCCGAAAGCTCGGTGGGGTAGCTTTTCGCCTTGTCCTTCAGACCCACCAGACTTATAACATAAGGCACGCGGTTGCGGATATACTTGATGGGCGCGTCAATGCTCCGCAGCACGAACGCAACGTTGTCGTAAACGTTCATTGTGTTTATCAGCTTGAAGTCCTGAAAGACGAAGCCGATAGTCCGCCGCAGCTTGTGCGCCTTGCTTTTTTTCAGCCTTTCCAGATTGAAGCCGTTCACCGTTATCCTGCCGCTTGTGGGAGTTATCTCCTTTAAAAGCAGCTTGATGAGCGTACTTTTTCCTGCGCCCGATTCGCCCACAACAAAGGCAAATTCGCCGTCGTTTATCCTTAGACTTACATCGTGGAGCGCGTCCACGCCGTTTGAATATGTAACACTGACATTTCTGAGTTCAACCAAAAGGTCACACCGCCTATCTTGAATTGCTAATTTTTTCCAAAATAAATATTTAAGGGAGCAGAAAAACTCTGCCCCCATGAATTGAACGTATTAAAATGTTCTGCAAACTTCGCCCTATAGTCTGTCCGGGGACAGCCGCAATGCCTTTGCCTCCGAACCGCCGCAGACATCGGACTGCAAATTTTTGCCGCAAGTTTTCGACTCAGAACTTTACGGGATTAGCCGAAAGGTACTTCTTTACCATAAGCGCGATCTTGAAAACGATAGCGTGGTCAAATTCCCGCAGATCGAGACCTGTAAGCTTCTTTATTTTTTCCAGTCTGTAAACAAGGGTATTTCTGTGTACAAACAGCTTTCTTGAAGTCTCGGAAACGTTTAAGTTATTCTCAAAAAACCTCTGGATAGTAAAGAGGGTCTCGTGGTCCAGGGACTCGATAGAGCCTTTCTTGAAAACCTCCTGCAAAAAGGTTTCGCAGAGCGTTGTGGGAAGGTGGTAGATCAGCCTTGCGATACCCAGGTTGTCGTAGGAAACGATAACCTTGTCCGTATCGAAAACCTTGCCCACTTCAAGGGCAATCTGAGCTTCCTTAAAGGAACGTGCCAAGTCCTTTATGCCTGTAACAACAGTGCCTATGCCCACGTTCACCCTTGTGTAGAACTCGCTTGAAAGGGTGTCGGAAATAGACCTTGCCAGCTTTTCCAGATCCTTGGACTCAACGTTGCTCTTTATCTCCTTGACCAGAACGATATCCGATTCGGTGATGTTCAGCACGAAGTCCTTAGCCTTGTCGGGGAACAGATTCTGAATAACGTCGAATGCGGAAACGTCGTTGGAGGAAATAATTCTTATCAGCAGGACTACCCTGCTAACATCGCTGTTGAAGTGCAGTTCCCGCGCCTTTACAACGATATCGCCGGGGAGAACGTTATCCAGCACAACGTTCTTGATAAAGTTTGTCCTGTCGTATTTTTCGTCGTAGTACTGTTTTATTGAGGACAGCGTGATGGACATAATATTCGCATACTTAGCAGCGTTCTCGTCTGTACCCTCCACAAAGACCGCGTAATCGGGCTTGATGTGGGAACCGAACGGCTTGTATGTATAGCCGTCGCGTACAAAAATATCGTGGGAATCGCTCAGGTCGAGCGAAACGAACTCGTTGGTCGTGCCGATCTTGGAAAGCTCGCTGCACGCAATGATCGTGGCTGTGGAATCCACAACACCGATAATGCAGTCCATCGCGTCTCTCATCTGATGAATTAAGCCCTGGAACAGTCTGTTTGACATATAGAAGGTCATCCTTTCATTTTAAATCGGCATTAAAAGTACGGGTGTACGCTGAAACATTTTCACGCCGAAAGTCTCCGAGCATATCGGAGAGCGGGGAATATGTCGTATAAAACACATTCATGTAAATTATTATACACAATTTTTGTTGACATTGCAAGTGTTTTTTGTAATTTTATCTAAAAAAGTCCTGCAAAATTTTATACTTTGGCAATTTAACAAATACTTTATATAATTTTATCATATATTTTGTATAATTG
>CAMWVO010000076.1 GCA_947177695.1 uncultured Clostridia bacterium | reverse complement strand
GAAGAAACTGTAAACGCTTTGAGCAGTTCCCAATACTTATAAAGCTTATTGACGCTAAGGATAATCTTTCCGTTCAGGTACACCCTAACAACGAGTATGCGCAGCGTGTGGAGGGCGAATACGGCAAGACGGAAATGTGGTACATTGTTGACTGCGACGAGGGCGCGGAGCTTCTTTACGGCTTCAAAAAGAAAGTCACCAAAGAGGAATTCCGCCAGAGGATAGAGAACAATACTCTGCTTGAAATTACACAGTCTGTACCCGTTAAAAAGGGAGACGTTTTCTTTATCGAGGCGGGAACTCTCCACGCTATCGGCAAGGGTATTCTTATTGCGGAAATTCAGCAAAACTCCAACACGACTTACCGTATTTACGACTACGGCAGAGTGGGCGCGGACGGCAAGCCCAGACAGCTCCACATTGACAAGGCTGTTGAGGTCACAAACCTTTGCCCTGCAAAGCCTTACCCCAAAACAGAAGCTTTCACCGAAAACGGAGCGGTAAAGCGTTTGCTTTCAAAGTGCGAATATTTCACGGTTTATTCCGTTGACGTTGACAAGGAAGCAACATTCAATGCGGACGAAACATCGTTCCACAACATACTGATTTTGGAGGGAGAAGCCGTGCTGAAGTGCGGAAGCGAAAATCTCCCATTAAAGAAAGGAGACAGCGTTTTCGTTCCTGCGGGCTGCGGGAAGTACGCTCTTACGGGAACGTTCAAATCGGTTTTCACACGTATAGACTAATTTATCGCGTAACAGATAAATTTCAAAAATTTATTTCCCTTTTCGGTATTGTGTACCTACTGAAAATAGATTATAACTACACCGATAAATTTAAAGTTAGTGAGGATTTATAACATGTTAAGATCAATGATGCAAGTATATGTAAAAGGAAGTGTAGAAGCAGTCAAGATTTACCAGAAAGCTTTTAATGCCGAAGTTCTCGGTTTATATCCTAATGATAATGGAGAATATATGCACTCTGAGCTAAATGCTCATGGACAAATATTAGCTGTATCTGAACTTACAGATAAATCCGTTATTGGAAATAATATGCAATTTTGCTTTCATTTTGGAGAAGGCGGCGAGGAACACGTCAAAAATGCTTATGAAGTATTAAAAGACGGAGCAACAATTTATGAACCTATTGGACCATGTGATTATAGTCCATGTATGTTTTCTTTGGTTGATAAATTTGGTGTATTTTGGTGTTTGTTTGTATAGTTCAATTTCAGCTTGCCGGTTTATCGCTCAAATTAGCTCAAAATCAGGAATTATATTAAGTATTGCTTGTCTCTTCGGAAAAAAGCAATGGGAACATTTTTCCGAAAAGGGAGAAATTTATGAAAAAATTTATCGGGGACAGAAATTTTTACAGAACAGTATTTGCTATCGCCGTACCTATCATGATACAGAACGGCATAACAAATTTTGTTGCTCTGCTTGACAACATTATGGTGGGACAGATCGGCACGGAGCAGATGTCGGGAGTTGCAGTTGTAAATCAGCTTCTGTTCGTGTTCAATCTTTGCGTATTCGGAACTTTGGCGGGTCCGGGCATTTTCGGGGCGCAGTTTTTCGGTCAGGGAAACACCGAGGGCGTACGGAACGTTTTCCGCTTTAAAGCAATGGTGGGCGTTGTCGTCCTTGCGGCAGGAATAATTATACTGTCCTTTTTCGGGGACGGGCTTATTTCCGCATATCTCACTGGCGAGGAACAGAGCGGCGACAGGGCGCTGACGTTACAGTCGGGAAAAGAATACCTCAGCATAATGCTTGTGGGACTTATCCCCTTTACCGCAACGCAGGTCTACGCGTCCACTTTGAGGGAAACAAACTGCACCGTTCCGCCAATGTGTGCGGGACTTACGGCGGTGCTTGTAAATCTTGTTCTGGACTGGGCTTTGATCTTCGGCAAGCTTGGACTTCCTGCAATGGGAGTAAGAGGTGCGGCTCTTGCAACAATTATTGCAAGGTTTGTTGAGTGCGCCATAGTTATTGTTTACACCCACGCAAAAAGCGGCAGGAACGAATTTATCCGCGGCGTATTCAGGAGCATGAAAGTTCCCCGTGAGCTTGCGGTGAAAATACTTTTAAGCGGTCTGCCGCTGGCGGTAAACGAGGGCTTGTGGTCGTCGGGAATGGCTTTTCTTAACCAATGCTACTCACGGCGGGGTCTGGACGTTGTTGCGGCGACGAATATTTCCTCAACGATATCCAATCTTTTTAACGTGTCTTACATTGCCCTCGGTACGGCGGTGGGAATTATCGTCGGACAGATATTAGGCTCGGGAGACCTGAAAAAAGCAAAGGAGACCGATACAAAGCTAATCGCTTTCAGCATTGCGGTGGGAGTTGCAACAGGGTGTATACTGGCGGCGTTTTCGGGAGTTTTCCCCATGTTCTATGAGACCACGGAACAAGTCAGGACGCTTGCGTCAAAACTTATAATCATTCTCGGAATGTTCGTTCCTTTTCATTCATTTATGAACGCAGCATATTTTACGCTCCGTTCGGGAGGACAAACATATGTAACTCTGATTTTTGACAGTGTGTCCATGTGGGTGATTTCCGTACCAACTGCTCTGCTGCTTGTGAAATTTACGGATTTTGACATAACGGTCGTTTTCTTTATCTGCCAAGCGGTGGATATAATAAAGGTGACTATGGGATTTATACTTCTGAAAAAGGGCGTATGGATACGGAATATTGTATCCGAGGAAAAATAACGAAAGGTGGATAAATATGAATACACTTGTAAAACTGGCAAATGAATTGTTGCAGGGACAGCCTTTTGAATATGCGGTCTGCGGCGGAATGGCGATAGATATGTTCCTTGGGTATGAATCCCGCAGGCATGGGGATATTGATATTCTTGCGTTTTACCCTGACCGCGACAAAATTATAAAATATATGCAGTCCATAGGCTATGAGGTTTACGAAATGTTGGGCGGCGGCAAATGTCACCACATCACCGACACAGAAAATCAAGTGGTTGCAAAAAATAATATTTTTTGCACAAAAGGGAACTGCGAGCTTGTGCATTTGTACCCTACCTCTGAAAAAGACGTATATTTTATGGATTTTGACCACAGTGGTCTGACAAGTCTGAATTTCATAGAATTTTTGTTTGACGAAAAGTCCGATACGGAATTTTTGTACAGAAGAAATCATAATATCAGACTTGCTCTTGACAAGGCGATATTGGTTGTGGACGGGATACCGTTTTTAGCTCCAGAAGTATGCTTGCTGTACAAATCCACAGATGTACAGCGTGAGGGTTATCAGCAGGATTATGAAAAGGCTACGGAAAAGATGTCCGAAGAACAAAGGCTTTGGCTGAATACTTCGCTTATTGCTATGTACCCTGACGGACACAAGTGGATAGTTTAAATTTAGTTTATTATAAAAAATTATATATCGGAGGAGTGAACCTTGTGGAACTTAAAAGAGCGTCCGTAAATGACGCCGAAACAATATGGCGTATGCAGAAAGAAGCCTTTGCCGAACTTCTGGATAAGTATCGGGACTATGACATAAGTCCAGCCAACGAACCCATAGAACGAGTAGAAGCAAGGCTTTTGCAGCCGTATACATATTTCTACTATATCATTGAGGATAATAATACAGTCGGCGCGGTAAGGGTCGTGGATATGAAAGACGGCAGTCCAAAGCGTATCTCCCCGATTTTTATTATGAAAGAGTACAGAAACAAAGGTTACGCTCAGCGGGCAATTAGGTCAGCCGAAAATATCCACGGGCACGGCGGCTGGGAATTGGACGCTATTCTTCAAGAGCACGGCAACTGTTATCTGTACGAAAAAATGGGGTATCGGCAAACGGGACAAACGAAAATCATAAACGAAAGAATAACAATTGTTTATTATGAAAAAAATTAATTATAAAGGAGAAATTTTTATGCCATTTATCAATGTTAAAGCAAACGTAAACGTTACAAAGGAAAAAGCCGAAAGCATCAAATCCGCTTTGGGAACTGCCATTACCGCAATTCCCGGAAAATCCGAGGGCTGGCTCATGGTGGGCGTTGAGGGAGACTATACGCTTTACTTCAAGGGCACGGACGAGCCTGCCGCTTTGGTGGAAGTGCAGATTTACGGAAATCCCTCGGGCGGAGCTATGTCCACTCTTACTGGCAAAATTACGGGCATACTGTCCGATAATCTCGGAATACCTGCGGACAGGGTCTACGTCAGCTATATGTGTACCGAAAACTGGGGCTGGAACGGGTCGAATTTCTGACAAATAACACAAAGGAGAAAAAGCCATGCCGATCGACTGCGGATTTACAAAAGAGGACAAACGGTTTCGGTACAGAGCTGCCGCTATTATTGTGGAGAACGGCTGTGTGCTGTTTGCGGGCAATAAGAATGATGATTATCTCTACTCTATCGGCGGCGCAGTCCATGCGGGAGAGACCTCCGAGGACGCCGTTATTCGTGAGGTATATTAGGAAACAGGCATACTTTATGACATTGACCGTCTTGCGGTCATTCACGAAAACTTTTTCAATGAAGATATAGAACTGCTGAAAGGTCTTGACTGTCACGAAATAAGCTTTTATTTTCTGATGAAGCCGAGAGGTACGCAGGAACTGAACAGTGACAGCTACACCTATGGCGGCGTAAAGGAAACTATGCACTGGATACCAATTGAGGATTTGGATAAATACACGGCATACCCGAGTTTTATGAAAGATTATTTAAGCCGTGAACATTCGGGCATAGAGCATATTGTTACCGACGAAAGGAAATGTACATAATAATTCCGAGAGACAGAACAAAATTTGTGAAAACTTATTCAACAGAAAAACTGAAAGGACTATAAATATGCCGCGACAAATACGTACTTCCGCAAAAGCAGTTATAATTCAAAACGGTAAATTGCTTGCAATAAAATTAAATGACGGCAAAGAGGAATGGTATATTTTGCCCGGAGGCGGTCAGGATGAGGAAGAAATTCTTCCTCAGACTGTGGAGCGGGAAGTAAGAGAAGAAGCAGGAATAGACGTTAAATGCAAAGATCTGCTTTTTGTTATAGAGGGTGTTCACGGCGAGGATTTTCACAGGATTGACTTAGTGTTTTTATGTGATTACTTGGGAGAAGCGAAAAATGCAGCGTCTCATAATGATACTAATCAAGTCGGATTTGACTGGCTTGATCTGTCGGTATTGAACAGATTACCGTTATTTCCGTCGAAGCTTCGCCGCCCGATAATGAACTTTTATGAGAAAAAAGAATACACAAGATACCTTGGAAATGAAGAGATAGGTGACCCTGAATGTTTAGAATAGATGAATATATCGACGAATTAATAAACACGTTAAAAAATGCTTTTGGCGAAAGACTGGTGTATATAGGACTGCAGGGCAGTTATCTTCGCAATGAAGCGACTAAAAGCAGTGATATTGATATTATGGCTGTTATTGACGGTCTTTCGGTCGAGGATTTGAAAACTTATCAAAATGCGCTTGTTTCGGTAGGGAATTTTGATAGATCCTGCGGATTTATTTGCGGTAAAACCGATCTGGAAAACTGGAACCCGCTTGAGATATGTCATTTATTGAACACGACTAAGGACTATTACGGAGAATTAAAAAAGCTTGTTCCGGCATATACGGCTGAAGATGAAAAGAACTACGTAAAATTAAGCTTGAATAATCTGTTCCACGAAATTTGCCACCGTTATGTTCACGCTGACAGGGAGCACAATATTTCAACGCTGCCGATAACTTGCAAATCAGTATTTTTCATTATGCAGCATTTGTATTATTTAAGCAGCGGCAATTTTATTCAGACAAAACGTGAATTGCTTGAATGTGTACAAGGCGAGGATAAAGCCGTTTTGGAATTAAGTATATCATTGCAAAATCGTATTGACTATGATTTTGACAAAGCCTTTTCCGTATTGTTTAATTGGTGTCAGAATGCGTTATCAAGAATATGAGCAGGCAATATAATTCTTAATAAAAGATTTTAATTCAAAGAGATAAATCGTTATTTGCGGAGGAGAAAAATGATACGGAAAGCTTCAAAAAATGATACAATGACAATAGCCAATTTGGCAGTCTTATTGTGGAATGACGCTTCTGTTGAAGATTTGGCTGTTGAGTTTTCAGAGCTGCTTTCCAAAGATAATGCCCAGATATTTCTGAAATATGAAAACGATATTCCTGTGGGCTTTGCGCAGTGTCAATTGCGGAGCGATTATGTGGAGGGAACCGAAACAACTCCTGTCGGTTACCTGGAGGGAATTTTTGTTTTGGAAAACTATCGTAATAAAGGATATGCAAAGGAGCTGCTGAACGAGTGCGAGAGGTGGGCAAAAGATAAGGGCTGCAAAGAATTTGCCAGCGATTGTGAAATTGACAATGACAACAGCTTTAAATTTCACATGGCTATGAATTTTACGGAAGCAAACAGAATTATCTGTTTTACTAAAAAGCTGTAAATTCCAACTTGCGGAGGAGTATCAGTATGACGCGAAAAGAACAAGCCGATCACATATTATATAAGTGCGGTTTACTGGAAGAACTGAAGAAATACGGCTGTCCCCACATAATCGGAAGTTACCGCATGGATTTGATGGCGTGGAATGACTTGGACATTGATGTTGAAAACGACAAAATGTCATTGGACAAATTACATACGCTGTCCGACTACATTATAAAAACATTTCGCCCCGTATGGTACGAAGCAAAAGAGGAACGCACCGACGAGAATAAAACAGTTTGGTTTCACGGCTTTGAGACGCTTACGGACGGTCAGCTTTGGAATATTGATATATGGTTTTTCGACAAGGATACGATAGAGAAAGCCGAACAGTACTGCGATTCCATTACACAGCAGGTATCTGATATGCCCGACCTAAAGCAAAGCATTACAGACATAAAACAGGAGCTGATTGCTCGCAAACTTTATTCATTTGAGCAATACACCAGCATGGACGTTTATAATGCAGTCTTAAATCAGCATATAAAAAATATTGATGATTTTTTAGCTGTATACAAGAAACAATAAAATTGACTGTAATAATTTTGTGGAGGTAAGTAAATATGCCGCACGTAGAAATTAAATGCTTTTCAGGCAGGACAGAAGAACAAAAAATGAAATGTGCAGAAAAAGTCGCAGACGACATTGCTTCAATACTTGGGTGCGAAATTTCAAGCGTTTCTGTTGCCATAAAAGACGTTGATGAAAAGGACTGGAAAGAGGAAGTTTGGGATAAAAATATTATCGCAGATAAAGATTATTTATATAAAAAGCCGGGGTACACGTACGATTAAGTTCTATTTTCAAGGAGAAATTATATATGAAAAATTATACGCAAGTTTATGTAAAAAACAGTATTGAAGCAGCCAAAACATATTGCGAAGCCTTTGGCGCAGAAATAACATTAGAGATGAAAAACAGCAGCGGTACTGCCTATGAACATTGCGAATTGTCAGTTAACGGCGAAGGCTTTTTAGCACTGGCTGAAGCCCAAAATCCTTGTGATGTGGATTTTATTCACAAAATGAAATGGGAAACAATGACTTTTAATGTATTTGAAATAGGAACCGAAGAGGGAGTCAGACGAGCATTTGATGTTTTGCGTGACGGCGGCGTTGTTATTGATGAGATTCATGAATTGCCGTGGAACAAATACAACGCTAC
>CAMWVO010000075.1 GCA_947177695.1 uncultured Clostridia bacterium | reverse complement strand
ATATTATTCCGCAAATGAAAATTGGTGCTATTTTTTTGAAAAAATAACCAAAACTTTGCCTTTTTCAATTTTAAGCGTACATTCGGGCGAAAGAATCTCATTGCTGACACCCAAAGGAAAGCTGTTTGTAAGACAATAGCTGTCCAGATCGTACTTTGTTCCCCTTGTGGTAACTACAGCTTCTTCGCTGTAGGAAAAAACAGAAAAATACATCTTGTCGTCTTTGGCAAAGCGGTACTCCCCTGCTCCTAAAATCTCGGCAGTATCGGTTTCTCCCACAAGTCTGCCGCTTCCACCGTTTTCAATTATATAGGCAAGAGACTGTATATTTGCAAATGTATGATCGAGCCGCCCGCCGATCGAACCAACTATCGTTATATCTCTATAGCCTCTCGTCAGCGCAGTCTTTATTGCAAGCATTGTGTCAGTATCGTCCTTTTCCGCCGCCGCAGTAAGTATTTCACAGTCCGTCGGCTTATCCTCTTTCAGACTGTCAAAGTCTCCCAGCACAAGATCAGGAGTAATTCCCATTCGCTTTAACAGGGAAAAACCGCTGTCCGCCGCAATCAAATATGCGTCGGACGGCGGAATTATTTTGTAATTGCTGTTTACGGGCGCGCCTCCGAAGATCCAGCATGATCTTTTTTTTGGTGTCACTGTTTTAACTCCCATTCCTTGATTTGTTTGGCTTCCTCGTACATTTCCATATAGCTGTTATGCCTTGAAACAGGTATCAGTCCGCTTTCCACAGCCTCCAGCACCGCGCAGCCCTTTTCCTTGATGTGAGCGCAGTCGGGAAAACGGCATTTTCCCTCGTATTCTCTGAATTCGGGAAAACAGCCTGCAAGCTCACCTTTCAAGATAATGTCGTACTTCTGCGTCTCAAAGGTGGAAAAACCCGGCGTGTCCGCAATATAGCCTCCGTTTTCAAGACGGTACAACTCCACAGCGCGGGTGGTGTGACGTCCCCTGCCCAGCTTTTTGCTGATCTCTCCCGTTTTGATCTCCAGCTCGGAGGAAATATGGTTAAGCAAAGTAGACTTTCCCACTCCTGTATTTCCTGTAAAGGCAGATACCTTTCCTGCCAGCATATCATACAGCTTCATATAGGAAGTCGGGTTTTCGTAATCAACCTCTATAAACTCCGCTCCCGAATTTTTGTAGATGTCCACAAGAGAGCTGTTTTTCTGCAAGTCAATTTTTGTGACCGCGATAACGCCTTTTATCCCCTTGTATTCCGCAATTGCAAGGAACTTGTCAAGCAGCGTAAGATTCGGCGCAGGTTCACAGGTTGAGATAACAAACACCATATAGTCCAGATTGGCAAGCGGAGGTCTGATAATGCTGTTTTTGCGCGGAAGTATCTTATCCACCACAGCCGTGCCTCCGTCAATATCGGTCAGAACGACCCTGTCCCCTGCGCAGGGAGATATATTCTGCTTTCTGAAAATTCCTCTTGCTTTGCATTCAAAGATACCCGATGGGGTTTCCACTGTATACAGTCCCCCCACCGCCTTTAAAAGCAAGCCCTCGATAAAGCCGCTCATCAATATCCGAATACGTCGTTCCAGAATGCGTTATCGTCATCGTTGTCGTCAAATGGATCGTCAATAACGATGTCATCGGGATCTATCACAATAGGCTCACGACCGGTATTGCTTACTCTTCCGCCGCTGTTGTCGTCATCTTTTTTATCCGTGAAAAGACCCTTCAGCACGCTCTTTTCAAACTTAACCTCTGTAACTGTATTCTCCACAAAGTCAACCGAATACTCTCCTATCGTGTCGCTGTCCTTGGTACTGTCGTTTACAGCTTCAAGGACGACCTTCTGCATTTCCGTACCCTTGATGTCAATTGATACCGTGGAGGCATACGCCAGATTGTCAATAGTAGTCGTACCGATGATCGTACCGTTTACATAGCAGTTGAACGTACACTTGCCCTTGATGCCGTCCGGTACTCTGAAAGTGATAACAGCCTCAGCTTCGGGCATTACACCTGTGCTGAGCGTGAGAATGATCGTAGTATTGATCTTGACAATATTAGGCTGACCGTCGTCTCCGATGTCAGGGATACTCTGTTTTATTACAGTGCCCTCTTCTTCGAGAGAATCCTCTGTCATTGTCTGGATCGTAAACTTGTCGCCCAGAAGCGCCGTAGCCTCTTCAAGCGTATGACCTATGCAGCGCGGCACCATAACGTCCTGAACCTCAGGACCGCGGCTTACGTACATATAAACCGTCGAACCGAATGCAGCCTTATCACCTTTAGCAGGCTCTGTTTTTATAACGTAATCCTTTGGAACGTTTTCGTCCGTAACGCTTCTTATCAGAACATTGAAGCCGTCGTTGTCCTTGAGCATATTCATGGCGGTCGTGGAGTCGATCTCATAAACATTGGAGACCGTTACCATTCGCGGACCCTTGCTTACAATAAGCTTGACGGTAGAATTGCCGACAATGTAGTCCTTGCCCTCCATCGGAGACTGATCTATGATCGCGCCCTCCGGATACTCTGACGAATACTCCTTATTTTCCACAACAACTTCAAAAGAGCTTGCGTAATAGTTTGCGACCTCTTGATAGCTGAGACCGCGCAGATTCGGCATTTTACCGATCACGACAGAACCTGTGTCATCGTCAAGGACTTTTAAAAGCATTATTGCAATAAACGCAACTACAATTATGACGATACCCGCAGCAATAGCTGTCAGAACAACAACAAAGTATGAAGATTTAGACGGCTTTTCGTCCTCCTCGTAATCATCGTAGTTATCGTAAACTTCAAGCTCTTCCTTGGTTTTGGTACGTGTACGCATTTTTTTAACGTCACCGCCTTTTTCCGCTTTAATAGCTATACCCGATTCGGCAGCAGCCTTTGAAACGGCTCCCGAATTGAAGTACTGAGTTTTTTCGGAAAGGTATTTATATTCAAATACGATACTTGGATTTTTCTTAAATTCCTCAATATCCTTGATCATCTCCGACGCCGACTGATAACGCTTTGAAGCCTCTTTCTGCATTGCTCTGAGGACTATCTCCTCCAACCCCTCAGGAACGGAATCGTTTACCGCTCTCAAAGGTCTTGCTTCGTTCTGCATATGCATAAGAGCGACAGATACGGGATTATCTCCGTCGAAAGGCTTTTCTCCCGTAAGCATCTCGTACATCATAACGCCTACTGAATAGATATCGCTCTTTTCATCTGTAACGTCTCCGCTCGCCTGCTCGGGGCTGATATAGTGTACGCTTCCGATAGCCTTGTCGGAAATAGTCTTGCCCTCCTCACGGGCAAATCTGGCAATACCGAAGTCCATGACCTTGATAGTGCCGTCTGGAAAGAGCATTATGTTCTGCGGTTTAATGTCTCTGTGAACGATACCGCGGTCGTGAGCGTGCTGCAAAGCGCGGAGTATCTGGATTATAAAGTGGATACAGTCCTTCCACTTGATAACTCCCTGCTGCTCCATAAACTCTTTCAGCGTAATGCCGTCGATATATTCCATGACGATAAACTGAATTTTTTCGGTAAATCCAACATCGTAGATCTTTACAATGTTAGGGTGCGAAAGCACAGCAATAGCCTTGGATTCGTTTCTGAACCGTCTGACAAACTCCTCGTTATCAGCAAATTCATTTTTGAGTATCTTTACCGCAACCGTCCTGTCCTCAAGAATGTCAGTCGCCTTGTAGACGTCCGCCATTCCTCCGACGCCGATAAGCTCGGTGATCTCATATCTGCCGTCAAGCTTTCTGCCAATGTTTTTATCCATTAAATTCACTCCTGTAAAATAAACAGTATTCTGTAATCACTTCATATATGCAACGGTGATATTGTCACTGCCGCCGTTTTCAAGGGCTTTTCTTATCAGTTCTCCGGGAACTTCCTCGGGAGCCAGCTCCTTAGCCGCCCTGAACATATCCGCTTCGTCGCAGTAATTGGAAAGTCCGTCCGTACAAAGCAGCAGCGAGGAATTTTCGGTCAAATCAAACTCGAAATAATCGGGAACCACAGCTTCCGCAACACCTACCGCTTTTGTAATGTAGTTTCTCCGCGGATGATTTTTGATCTGTTCCCGCGTAATCTCTCCGCTTTCGTACATACGCATTACTATCGTGTGATCCTTGGTTATCTGCCGTATCTCATGATTTATCAGGTACAGCCTTGAATCGCCCACGTTCACAGCGTAAAGCTTGTTCCCGCAAACCAGCGCGGCAACGCAGGTAGTACCCATTCCGCTCATTTCCAGACTTGAAATAGCCGTATCGTACACCACCGAATTCGCCGTAGTTACCGAAGAAATAAGCAGATTTCTTATCGACTTGCTTTCGTAATCCGCGCGGAAAACCTTTGTGATCCTGTCAAAAACAATATTTACAGCCCGTTCGCTTGCCTCGCTGCCGGCATTCTGACCGCCCATTCCGTCGCATACAACCGCAAAGCAAGCGCCGCCGTCTATCAGCGCAGAACGCACTCTGTCCTGATTTTCTTCTCTTGATAATCCGATATTCGTATCGGAATAGACTTTCATCAGCCGCACTCCTTTCGCAGTTTTTTCGATGTACAGATCAGACCTCGTACTCCCGTCTCAATTGCCCGCAGGCGGCGTCAATATCCGCGCCGAGAGTACGTCTGACGGTAGCGTTCAGACCGCCCTTTTCCAAAGCGTCCAGAAAGACGTAAAGGGCGTTTTTATCCGAACGGTAGTCCCGTTCTTTGATTTGATTTACAGGTATAAGATTAACATGGCAGTTTATTCCTCTGAGAAGCCTTATCAGCGCAGCCGCGTCCTCGCGGGAATCGTTTACGCCGTGGATAACGGCATACTCGAAAGAAATGCGCCGACCAGTTTTGTCGATATAATCACGGCAGGCTTTCAGCAGATCGCCTATAGGATATTTTTTGTTAACGGGCATAATTTTATTTCTTGCTTCGTCCGAGACCGCGTGAAGCGATACCGAAAGCGTAAGCCCGAAGCGGTACTTTGCTAAGTCGTAAATTCTGTCCACAAGCCCGCAGGTGGACAGCGAAACGTGTCTCAGACTGAGATTTTTCCCCGTTTCAAAGGAAATGATCTGCAGAAACTTAACCACATTGTCAAAATTGTCCAGCGGCTCGCCGATGCCCATCAGCACGAGACTGTCGATATGCCGACCGCTGTCTCTTTCCGCCTCGTAAACCTGAAGCAGCATTTCCGAGGGAAGCAGATGACGCTTGAAGCCCGCAATGGTTGAAGCGCAGAAGTTGCAGCCCATTTTGCAGCCCACCTGAGTGGAAATGCACAGGCTGTTCCCGTGCTTATAGTCCATCAGGACAGACTCGATATGATTGCCGTCCGACAACTCATATAAATATTTTACAGTATTATCTATAGAGGATTCAAGCTTTCTGACGATTTTTATACTATTTATACAATACAACTCTTCTAATTTTGTGCGTAAAGACGAAGAAATATTACTCATATTGGAAAATTCATGAACTCTTTTTGTATGTAGCCATTCATAAATTTGTTTTCCTCTGAATTTTTTCTCTCCGATCGACTCCATTTCAGAGTACAATTCCTCCAGACTACAGGATAAAATATCCTTTTTCAAGCTATTGGTCGTCCTTTCTGATCTTGCTTATAAAAAACCCCTCGCAGCCGAAATCCTTGGGAAAAACGGTCATCTTAAAACCCGAATTTCCGTATTCCTCCAAAATGTTCACAGGCTTGAAGCCTTTGTGTTCCTCCAGAAAACGGTCAATAACGCGGTCGTTTTCATCACGGCTGAGAGTACAGGTCGAATAAACAAGTTCCCCGCCCGGTTTAAGGTACTCCGAAGCCGTGCACAAAATATCGTACTGGACTTCCGGCAGCCTTGAAACCGATTTCAGCTCCGTGTATTTCAGTTCCGGCTTTGAGCGTATGACCCCGAAGCCGGAGCATGGAACATCGCATAATACCTTATCC
The DNA here is from genome assembly GCA_947177695.1 of uncultured Clostridia bacterium. GTDB lineage: Bacteria > Bacillota > Clostridia > Oscillospirales > Ruminococcaceae > RGIG8773. Next base: position 1,752 of record CAMWVO010000075.1, on the reverse strand, counting down.
GCCTGCGGAAATCCTGCGTTAAAAATCTTAGCGTCGTTTTCCGCCGCTTCAATAGTCAGCCCCAAACGTTCCGCACCTTTTTTTATAAGTTCAACTCTGTTTGAGTGTATATCGCAGGCAATGACCCTGCCAATTCCGCCCATCATCTCTGTAATGGTAAAAGCCTTTCCACCGGGAGCAGCACATAAGTCAATGACAGTACCGCCAAACCGAGGATCGAGAGCCTTGCAGCAAAGCTGAGAAGATAAGTCCTGAACATGAAAATAACCTTTTCTGAACGTTTCAAGACGCTCAACATCGCCAAGTCCATCGGCTTCAAGACAGTTATCTGTAACGGCGCTTGCATTTACAGATATTCCGATTTTATCAAATTCGGAAACCAAAGCTTCCGACGAAATTTTCGTATTGTTCACCCGCAAAAACGTCCTGTGAGGCGTGACCGAGGCTTTAAGCAAGTCCTCTGCCTGTTCAAAAGAGTAATCGCCGCAAAGCTTTTTCACAAGCTCCGAGCCGCAGGAATACTCTATCCCAAGCCTTTCGACCTTGTTTTCAGGAAAAGAAATCTTCTTTCCGCCGCGGATAAAGCTTCTCAGTACAGCGTTAACAAATCCCGCAGCGCTTGTTTTTCCGCACTGCTTCGCAAGAATGACCGACTCGTTTACAGCCGCGCTGTCTGTAACGGAATCCATATAGAGAAGCTGATACAGACCAATTTTCAGTATATTTGCAACCGCGCCGTCCAGCTTGTTCAGAGGCTTGCTGCTATGGAGCGAGATCACATACTCTAAAGTAAGCTTCCGCTCAAGGACGCCGTAAAAAAGTCTGGAAGCAAAACCCTTGTCCCTGTTTGAAAATCCGCTCTTTTCAAGCGCAGAATCAAGCGCAAGGTTGGAATACGCCTGCTTATCCATTTTGGCAAGCAGCTCCAGAACTGTAAAGCGAGGAGACTTAACACCCATACCTACCTTCTTCTGCCCCTGTTGGACAGCAGTATCAGTCTAAGTAAGCTCATAAGCGCCGAGAACATAGCCGCAACATAGGTCATTGCCGCCGCGGTAAGAACTTTTTTCGCCATTCTGACCTCGTCCTTGTAGAGAATAACGTTTTCATCAAGGGTTTTCAAAGCTCTTCCGCTTGCGTTAAACTCCACGGGAAGCGTTACTGCCTGAAAAAGGACTACTCCCGCATAGAGAAATATTCCCACAGGAATAAGCCACTGAAACGCGCTGATCAGCATTCCGAGCAGTACCAACGGCACAGCAAGCCTTGAACCTATCTGAGTAATGGGAATAATTGCCTGTCTGATTTTTATCGGTGAATAACCCTGCGCGTGCTGAATCGCGTGACCGACCTCGTGCGCCGCAACGCCGATAGCTGCCACAGAAGTGCTGTTATAGACAGAATCCGAAAGCCTGATAACGTTTGCCGACGGGTCGTAGTGGTCTGTCAGATTTCCGCTGATGTACTCGATACTAACGTTATAGAGACCGTTTTCGTCGAGAATTTTTCTCGCTACCTCTTTCGCGGTATAGCCGTGCTGATTACTTTCGTTGCTGTACTTGCTGAACGTGGACTTGACCATTACCTGCGCAATAAGTGCAAAAATTATTGCAGGCAACACGATCAGATAAGTTGAATCAAAATACATAAGCTGCCTCCTTTATAGTAAAACCGTACCCTCTTGGACTGCTTTTCCTCTTAGATAATCCGCGGTGCTCATTCTTTTTCCGCCCTCCGCCTGAACTTCTGTAA
>CAMWVO010000074.1 GCA_947177695.1 uncultured Clostridia bacterium | reverse complement strand
TATTTAAGCCAAATGCGCATTATAGAACCATTTCTTTGTAAATACCTATCTGGTGGAGATAAGGGGATTCGAACCCCTGACCTCTTACATGCGAAGCAAGCGCTCTCCCAACTGAGCTATACCCCCATAACTATTTTATTGTAACATAGTTTATCCCGAAAATCAAGTACATAACAAAAAATTCACATAATTGTTGCCATACGATAATAATTGGGGACAGAGCATTTCGCCCTGTCCCCTTTTGGTTTGGATTTAAAGCTTTAACTGATCGGGATCCTCCAGATCCTTTGCAAGACTTCCCGCGGCGGGAATGTTTCTTACAACGAATTTTGCCGTGTTTTCAGCCATGTCCTCGGTAACGATGTAGGCGTTATCCACCTCCGCTTTGGCTTTCAGAGTCATCACCTGTACACCGATGGTGTCTCTCGCGGACTTAGGCAGTATCATTCCCGTGTTGAAAACGATAGCCCTGCCGTTTGTGGAACGTACCAAAATGTCCGTGTTTTCCGTCACAAGGAACATCTTTATAAGCTTTGCTTTCGAGGTGTACGCGTTTGCAAGCTTCTTGCGGTTGGTTTTGGTCTCATAGGCGTTCAGAGGTACTTTCGCCGCCTTGCCGTTGTCGAAGATCATTATAAGATATCCGCTGTAATCGGTGGTGGCGATCATTGACGCAACGTTCTCGTACTCGTCAAAGCCAAGCTTTACGGGAATAAAATCGCCAAGCTCGGAAGCCTTTGTGTCCTTGAAAGCGTCCGCCCTCGTCTTATAGACCTGACATTTGTCGGTAAAGAACAGCAGCTCCGTTTTGTTGGTCGCCTCCGTAAAGGTCCTGATAACGTCACCGTCCTTCAGCTTCTGGTCGCTTGCCATTCTCAGAGACTGTGCCGTGATCTTTTTGAAGTATCCGTCCCGCGTAAGGAACAGGTTCACCGCGTAATCCGGAACGTCGTCCTCGACTTCCTCGACTTCCTCGTCCGCACTGTAGCAGAACATCGTCCTGCGCGGCTGCTTGTATTTTTCCTTGACCTCTTTCAGCTCGGTAACGATAATGTTCTTTATCTTCTTGTCGCTGCTGAGGATATCCTCCATTTCGGCGATATCCTTTTTAAGTCCCTCAATATCGGCAATACGCTTTAAAATGTACTCCTTGTTCAGGTGGCGCAGTTTTATTTCCGCCACATACTCCGCCTGAACCTCGTCAATGCCGAAGCCTATCATCAGGTTTGGAACGACCTCCGCTTCCTCCTCGGTCTCGCGGACGATCTTCACAGCCTTGTCTATGTCCAGAAGAATTTTCTGCAAGCCGAGAAGCAGGTGCAGACGCTCTTTTTTCTTGTTCAGCTCAAAGTAAGTACGCCGTTTTATGCACTCTCTGCGGAACGCAATCCACTCGTCCAGTATCTCGTAAACGCCCATGACCTTTGGAGTTCCGCCGATAAGAATGTTGAAATTGCAGGAATAGTTGTCCTGCAAGGGGGTCATTCTGAACAGCTTTTTCATCAGCTTGTCGGGGTCAACGCCGCGCTTTATGTCAATAGCAAGCTTCAAGCCGTTGATGTCGGTCTCGTCGCGGATATAGGATATCTCGCGTATCTTTCCCGCCTTGATAAGCTCGATTATCTTGTCCATGATCGCCTCCACCGTAGTGGTAGGCGGTATCTGCACAACCTCGATGCAGTTTGCCTCTTTGTCGAACTGATAACGGCAGCGCACCTTTACCGAGCCGCGCCCCGTGCGGTAGATCTTTTCCAGCTCGTCCTCGTCGTAGACCATGAACCCGCCGCCAGAAAAGTCCGGACCTTTCAGGGTGGACAAAATATTGTGGTCGGGATTTCTGATAAGCGCAATGGTGGTGTCGCATATTTCCTCCAGATTGAAGGAGCATACCGCGCTTGCCATGGAAACCGCAATTCCCACATTGGCGTTCACCAGTACCGAGGGGAACGTTGCGGGAAGCAGCGTCGGCTCAACCGTCTCATTGTCGTAGTTGGGGACGAAATCCACAGTATCCTTGTCAATATCGCGGAAAAGCTCCGCACAGATAGGGTCAAGCTTCGCCTCGGTGTAACGGGAGGCGGCATACGCCATATCACGGGAATACGCCTTTCCGAAGTTGCCCTTGCTGTCCACATACGGGTGGAGCAGAGCCTCGTTTCCGCGTGCAAGACGAACCATAGTCTCATATATAGCCGCGTCGCCGTGAGGGTTCAGCTTCATGGTCTGACCCACAATATTTGCGGATTTGGTTTTGTTTCCCGTCAGCAGACCCATTTTGTACATGGTGTACAAAAGCTTTCTGTGAGAGGGCTTGAAGCCGTCTATTTCGGGCAGGGCGCGGGAAACTATAACGCTCATGGCGTAGGGCATATAGTTCTTTTCAAGTGTGTCGGTGATATGCTCCTCGGCAACGATACCGCTTCCCGCGATATAGGCGTTTGGTATTGCCGCGGTGGTTTTATTTTCCGTTTTTTTACTTTTTTTAGGCAAGGTAATTGCTCCTTTATCAAAAATTTACGGGATTAAAATTAGTCCCCCATTAAATCAAAATGTCTACTGTACCGCTTGGGAATTTCGATAGGCACATCATACCCTATCTGCTTTAAGGCGGCGGGAATTATCCTCATTCCGTCCTTGAAAAATTCCTTGATTTTTTTATCCTTGCGGGTAATACTGCTGTAATTTTCGGGACAGACAAACGTCCAGTCCGCGCCGTCACTGTCAACCACAAGACGGAAGTACTTGTCTGTGTCCGTGTCGGGAAATCCCGCTTTTTTCAGCAGAATATGATGTTCCACCGCTTCGTCGATCTGACTTGCTATCAGTCGGCTTCCGTCAAAGGATATCAGCACAAGAAGCGGCTCGTCGGAGTTTACCGCGTCAAGAAAATTTTCCTCGTCGGGGTACTTAATAATTTCCATAAAAATTATCCTTTTATTGTTTCAGACTGTATAAATAGTTCGGCGTGTCGGAGGAATATTGGTAGTCCGTGTACACCAGACCCGCTCCCTCCGAGACCGCGCTTTCTATCATTTTCTTAGTCAGGTCGGGAACGTCCTCTCTTGTCAGAGCCTCGTCAGTGTCCAGCCAAAGCACCTCGCTGTTTTCGTCATGGTCGGAAACGGCAGTCCCCGAAACGTACTCCGCTCTGAAAACAACGTACCATTCGCGGGCGTTAAAGCGTATCCCAATAATGCTTTTCGGTTCGACGGTAACTCCCGTTTCCTCCAGATACTCGCGAACTAAAGCGTCCTGCGGGGTCTCGCCCACGTTCGTGTAGCCGCCGGGAATGATAAGCTTTCCCGCGCCCTTGCCGTAGGTGTGCCGCGCCAGCAGGACTTTTCCGTCCCTGATAACGACACCCGCAACGCTCTGACCCCAGTTTGTGTTTTCATTGTTCATTCTTTAACTCCTTTAGCTGATATCCGCCATTTCAAGGTACTGATATCCATACTGGGCAATGTAGTCCTTACGCCCCTGCAAATTGTCGCCCAGCAGCAGGTCGAACATATTCGTCGTAGCCTCCACGTCGGTGGGCATTACCTTTATCAGCCGTCTGGTGTCGGGATTCATTGTTGTAAGCGACATCATCTCAGGCTCGTTTTCGCCCAGTCCCTTGGAGCGGTCGATCTTGTATTTCTGATTGCCGATCATTTCCAGTATTTCGCTTTTTTCCTTTTCATTGTAGGCAAAGTAGGTTTTGTCCTTGGTGTTTATTTCAAACAGCGGCGTTTCGGCGATGTAGACGTATCCCTCCTCGATAAGGGTGGGGGTGAGCCTGTACAGCATGGTCAGTATAAGCGTCCGTATCTGAAAGCCGTCATAATCCGCATCGGTTGCGATAATAATTTTGTTCCATTTGAGATTTTCAATGTTAAAGGTGGACAGCTCCTTGTTGGACTTGGATTTGACCTCTACTCCGCAGCCCAGCACCTTGATGATGTCGGTGATTATCTCGTTTTTGAATATCTTGTTGTAGTCCGCCTTAAGGCAGTTCAGAATTTTGCCGCGGACAGGAATTATAGCCTGGAACTCGGCATTGCGCGCCGTTTTGCACGCTCCCAGAGCTGAGTCACCCTCAACGATGTAAATTTCGCGTCGGGACAAGTCCTTTGTGCGGCAGTCCACAAATTTCTGCACCATGTTGGAAAGGTCGATATTTCCCGCAAGCTTCTTTTTAAGGTTCTGCTTGGTTTTCTCGGCGCTTTCGCGGCTTCTCTTGTTGAGTATGACCTGCTCGGCGATTTTTAACGCGTCGTCGGGATTTTCTATAAAGTACACCTCTAACTGGTGCTTCAGGAAATCCACCATAGCCTCATAAATGAACTTGTTGGTAATTGCCTTTTTCGTCTGGTTTTCATAGGACGTTAGCGTGGAAAATGACGACGAAATAAGCACCAGACAGTCCTGCACGTCCACAAATTTTATCTTGCTCTCGCTTTTCTGATACTTGTTGTTGTTTTTCAGGTAAGCGTCTATCTGGGACACAAACGCGGTCTGCACCGCCTTGTCGGGAACTCCCCCATGCTCCAGAAAGCTGGAATTGTGGTAGTATTCTATCTGCGCGACCTTGTTTGAAAACGCCAGCGAGAAGGACAGCTTTACCTTGTATTCGGGCTTGTCGTCACGGTCGCGACCCTTTCGCTCGCACTGCCAGAACTGTGGCGGAGTTATATAGCCGTCGCCGAGAATTTCTCCCACATAGTCGGAAATGCCGTTCTCGTACAGGTAGGTGTTTTCCTCGAATTTGCCCTCTTCATTCTGCCAGCGGAACACAAAGGAAATTCCCGGATTTACGATAGCCTGTTTTTTCAGAGTTTCCTCAAAATACTCGCGGCTGATGGAAATATCGGTGAAAACCTCCAAGTCGGGACGCCATTTCGTACGCGTACCGGTTTTCTTGCGTGCGGTTTCCTCCTTTTTCAGACCTCCCACATTCTCGCCCTTTTCAAAGTGCAGGTTGTACTTGAAGCCGTCACGGTAAATCTCAACGTCGGTATATTCCGAGGAATACTGTGTGGCGCACGCGCCCAGACCGTTCAGACCGAGGGAGTATTCATAGTCGCCGCTCTCGTTGTTCTGATACTTGCCGCCCGCGTACAGTTCGCAGTAGACAAGCTCCCAGTTATAGCACTGCTCCGCGTTGTTGTAGTCCACGGGACAGCCGCGCCCGAAGTCCTCAACCTCCACGGAATTGTCCTGATAATAGGTGACGATTATCCTGTCGCCGTTTCCGTCGCGGGCTTCGTCAATTGAGTTTGAGATTATCTCAAAAACCGAATGTTCGCAGCCCTCGATACCGTCCGAGCCGAAAATTACCGCGGGACGCTTTCTTACCCTGTCCGCGCCTTTCAGCTTGGTAATGCTTTCATTTCCGTAATTTTTTACTTTTTTTGCCGACACTTCTGATCTGCCTTTCTTTTTATATTTATTGATATTACTTGACTATGTGAGCCGTAATGATCGTAAAGCTGTAGGAATTAACCGTTATCCTTATATTGTCGGTTTCACAGTACCAATTTTTGCCTTGCTTACAGATATTGCAGTTTTTGTCCAGAATTTTATTTTTGCAGTACTCTACCGCGTCGTCATTATTCAATTTCAGATTTTTCCTGATCCTTTGAACTCCCATTTCGGTAGTGTGTATCTTGTCAATGTTTGACAATAACAATTCTTTGTTATCCATTCAAAACAGCTCGCTTTTATATTTTATGGAATCCTTTTCGGTAATCTCACGAATTACTCTGCACGGATTTCCCGCCGCAAGAGAATTCGGAGGAATATCCCGCGTCACAACGCTTCCCGCGCCGATAACGCAGCCCTCCCCTATGGTCACGCCGCCTGTGATGACAACGTTGCTTGCTATCCAGCAGTTTGAGCCGATAGTGATAGGCTTTCCGTATTCGTCGTCGTAAAGCGTGCCGTCGGGCTTTTGTTTCATATTGCGCTCCTGCCACCTGAACGGGTGTACGGGAGTAGCGATCATGCAGTTGGGACCGAAGAAAACGTTGTCCCCGACAGTAACTGGACAGGTGTCAAGCACAGTAAGATTAAAATTTGCATAGCAGCCGTTGCCGAATGTGGTGAAAGCTCCGTAATCGAAATATATGGGACCCTGCAGAAAAACGCTTCCCTTGTTCGGGATAAGCTCGTCCAGAATGGCTTTGCGGAGCTGTTCCTCGTCCTCAAAGGTGTTGTTGTAACGCTGGGAAAGCTTGTGAGCGTTCACTCTCATAGCGGCAAGAGTTTCGTCGCTTGGGTCGTAGATTTTTCCCGCAAGCATTTTTTCTTTCTCGGTCATAAGAAATACCTCACTTTACAATGTTAAGATTTACCGCCAGCTTAGCTTTTGCAATATGGGTCTCATTTCCGTCCCTGTCGATACGCAGAAGATGTCTGCCGTTTGAAACAATAACATTTCCGTCACCGTCAAGTATGTAGTCCAGCACACCTTTTTTGATGATCTCCTCGCTGCCGTCCGCGGTACGCTTTATCAGCACGCGGCTTGCAGGCATGATACCGCCGTGCTTGTCGCCGTTTGCTTCGTTTATTTTGTCCAGCTTTTCCGCGTTGATAACGTTGCCCTCGATAATCATTTCCTTTTGGGAACGCTGCTTGAATTTCGCGCCGTTTGCCGCTCCGCCTGTTTTGAGGGACTCTCCCCCGAAAATAGTAGTAAAGAAATTCAGAAATCCGAATATGCCCTTTATCAGCCTGTAGGGGAACAGAATAATGTCCTTAAAGGTAATTCCCCCCTGAGGCTTTTCGCCGCCGTAGGGCTGACGTATGTAGTACAGATCGCCGTTTGTGTCCTGACGGACGTGGAGGTAATCGTAGCTCTCGTCCGAAACGATTTCCGACATGGACTTTTTGTCCAGATCAAGGTATGCGATAGAGCGGGGACTTGTCGCCGATATCACTCCGTTCTGATTTCTTGCGTATCCCGCCGTGGAAAAATAAACGCCGTTCTTTTTTGCCGCCCAGCAGGGATTTTCCTCGGTAGTGTCGCCGTCGGTGTACTCGTCGTAATGACCGTTCATATCCATGACCGCGATATGCTGAAAATTGGACGCTCCCATGCACACCGCAAGCTTGCCGTCCTTTATGTCGAAAGAGCCGAAAACAAACTCGTTTGAAGCGCGCACAAGACCCTCGCAGTCATCGGAGGGGTCAAAGCTTCGGTGGTACAGACTTCCCACCGCTTCCAGATTTACGCCGTAGACAAGCTCGTCTCCGCAAACCCCAAGACCGCTTATCTGCACCGGAAGCGCGTCCGCGTCGATCATGTCCGCAGAAGCCATACCCATAAAATTCGCGCCCGTGCCTGTGGTTTTCCACTCCTTGCGCTGCTGTATCCCGCGGACAGTCTCCCTGTATTTGGTTATCCTGCCGCAGGGAATTTCCGTCAGCGACCTGTCGCTTTCGTCGTAGCTGAAAATTTTATTTTCCGAAGAATAAAGTATCGTCATAAAAGTACCCCCGTATCAGTAAATTTCTATCTCCATATAGCCGCAGGTAAACGGAAAAAAATCAAGCTTTTCCGTACCCGTATGTATAAAACCGTGATTTTCGTACCACCTGCGCATACGCTTGTTTTCCTCAATAATCGATAATGTCATCTTTGAGCAGCCCAGCTTTTTCGCCTGTTCAAATGCGTTCAGCAGAAGCTTTTCGCCGATTTTATTATGCCTGTAGGCGGGCAGAGTGCATAAATTGTTCAGCTCGCACACACCGTCCCCCATAATGGAAAGAG
>CAMWVO010000073.1 GCA_947177695.1 uncultured Clostridia bacterium | reverse complement strand
GTTTTATGCAGTACGGTCCGCGGCATTCTATATCCTGATTAATTGCGATAATATCCTTGTTTGTAAGTATTTTCTTTGTCTCGTCTGACATTTTTCTTATATCACAGCCGATCATAAGAGGAGAATTCATAATAGCCCAAAGAGCAAAGTGCGTCTTGTATTCGGTATCGGTACAGCCGCCTACAACATCGGCTATCCACTCGTTGTCGCTGTTTCCATGCATACCTACAACAAGCATATCCATGTCATTGTGGCAGTAAACACCGCCATAACATTCCTTGCCTATCTGTGAAAGAGCAATTCGCTTTACAGATTCCCAGTTGTCCTGAATGTCGCCTGTGGAGCGGAAAAGATTTGCGCCTGTCTCTCTTATCCAGTTATGTACATCATCACTTCCCCAGTTGCAGGCAGAGAATACAATATCTCTGCCGCAGTTACGGAGAGCCATACCCATTCTTTTATAGAGATTTTCTCCCTTTGCAGCTTCGGGCTTATAGCAGTAGTCGTATTTAAGATAGTCAACGCCCCACTCCGCAAAGGTTTCAGCATCCTCAAACTCATGCTCGAAGCTTCCCGGATAGCCTGCACAGGTGTGAGTTCCCGCACAGGAATATATCCCGAATTTCAGTCCCTTTGAGTGGACATAATCCGCAACGGACTTTATACCGTCGGGGAATTTTTCATGGTCTGGAACAAGTCTGCCGTTCACGCGCTGCTTTTCACTCCAGCAGTCGTCAATTACGATATATTCATATCCTGCTTCCGCAAGACCCGTTTCGACCATTTTATCCGCACTTGATTTAATGAGATCGGCGTTGATGTTCCAGCTGAATGTGTTCCATGAATTCCAGCCCATGGGAGGTGTGTGGCAGAGAGGCGATACCGTTTTCATTGCAGGGTCTCCTTTTTATTCAAATAATTCTTTCGGAAGCTCGTCAAGAGTAATAACTTTTTCACTGTTATAAACCGCAGAAAGATTTTCCTTATCCTGATTTACTACAAAATCAGTGTGCCATATCATAAACCATGACCAAAGGTCTTCGTCCGCTTCAAACTTTTCAACAGAGGGGACGTTTCCGCACTCATGGAATGCCATAGGCTTGCCTGTGTCCATTGCTTTCAGCTTCAGCCACGGAAGCTTGTTTGTGGAATTATCGTATGTATCGGAGCCGATAATATCGCAGTAATCATCACCCGGATACCAGCCGTCCTTTACTTCTCCAGAGTAGCCAAGTACCCAAATAAGATTCGTAAGACCAAATTCATTTGTGTAGCGGTCATACATCATCTGCCAAAGCTTGATAAAATTATCGCCGCCGCCTTTGCCCCACCAGAACCAGCCGCCGTCAAATTCGTGGAACGGTCTCCAAAGTACAGGAATGCCTGCGTCACGCAGTTCTGCAAGGGCGTTTGCCGCCTTGTCCCAGTTTTCAATCATTGCATTGTATTCGGCAGTACCGGGAGTAAGAAGCTTTTCAAAATCAGGCTCATCGCCGAGAGATTCGGTATAGCCTTTTCCGTTAATGCCCGTATGCCAGCATATAGTTACCAATCCGCCTTTTTCATGCCATGCCTTTGAGCGTTCAACAACTCCGTTAAAATCGCCGTTCATAAAGTCAAGACCCCGCATTGCGGGAAGCTTTCCCGTGGCTTCTTCAATTATCTCCATTTCATAATCGGGGCTTGACATCCATGTGGATTCCTGCTGACAGGACAGCATATATGTACCGAAATTGTCACAGATGTAATCATAAACCTTTTGAGCATTTACATCGGCTTTAGGATTTGACAGAGAATGCTTGGGAGTATAAGCTGCCGTTTCAATCATATTTCCTGTCGGTGCGGTTTCATCTGTTGACACTGCGCTTGTTTGATTTTCTGCACAGCCCGACATTGAAGCCATAAGCATCATTGCTGCGCATATTACAGATACAGTTTTTTTCATAATTATTCTCCATTCTACTTTTAATATTACTGAAATATCATTCTGAAATAGTTGTACAGATGAGGTGTAACACTGCTGTGGTCATGTCCCGTGGAGGACATTGAGTGCCAGAGATATTCCTCACCGTTATTTGAAAAAATCGCCTTGTATCTTGCGGGATTTCCGCCTACAACGCCGTCATGCTCCGCCGCGCTTATTAAAAGAAGTTCGGGCTTGTTTTCTCCGAATGTGAGCTTATCCTCTTCCAGCATCCATGGATCGCCAGTACCCTTGGTAAGCCCCGGAGCCGCACATACAGCGCCGACGTATCCGAACTTTTCGGGGTGGGAAACGCCGATAAAAAGCGATTCTCTTCCGCCCATGGAAAAGCCTGTTATTGCCGTGTTTTCCCTGCCCTTTGCCACAGAGAAATTTTCTTCAATGAACGGCATAAGGTCTGTCATCATATCGTTGATGAAATTATCGTAATTCAGCGTATTTGTTGCGTCCATTCCCGTACAGTAGGGCATATCCTTACTACAGTAAATGTATGGACATACAACTATCATTTCCATTGCTTCGCCGTCAGCAACAAGATTTGTCAGCATTGTGCTGATATGAACTATATCCCTTGCCATCCAGTCCTCGTTGTCGTAATATCCGTGAAGAATATACAGCACAGGGTATTCCTTTTCTTCTGAATAATCGGTCGGCAGCAGCACATTCACGGGAGTATCACGCTCGGCTGTATTGGAATAGTATGTGTATTTTTCAAATGAGGGATATGCTGTACCCTCGCGCTCTTTAAGTATTTCTTCGGGAGGCATTTCAGCCAGTTTATCCTTTATTTTTTCCATATATGATACCTCCGGTTCGGTTACTGAGGTTTCCTCTGTTGTTATTGCAGTTGTTGATTCTGCCGCCGCAGTTTGGGTCTCTGCTGCCGATGTATTGCCGCAGCCCGAAAAAGCAAGTGTGTTCATGATTAATATAGCAAGAATTTTAGCTGAATGTTTCATTCCGCATTCCTCCGTTATTATTTGTTATATTTATTTTATCACAGCAGGCGGTATTTTACAATATAAAATTCTGAATAAAACATATCATTAAAATGTTAAAAATTCAAAAGTATATTAAGTAAAATGTAATGTCTGCGTTATTTGCAGTAAAAATCCAATTAATTTTACTAAAGTATTGACACAGACCGATATGGAGGATATAATAAGAAAAAGAGCATTAAGGAGTGGCGATAATGAAGCTGGAGAAAAGTATTTACCCGTATAACCCGGAAGCAAGAACTCTTCCGTTTTTTCTTTCAGGTATCGGCGGAAGTGAATATCAGGGACGCGTCCACAGACCCGACGGTTATCAATGGCATCAGATACTTTTCTGTGCTGCGGGCAGCGGGACGCTTGAATATGATGAAAAAGAAGTTAATATAGTTGCAGGGGAGCTTTTCTTTCTGCCAAAGGATAAGCCGCATACATATTACCCAATCGGAGAATTATGGGACGTAAGGTGGACTGCCTTTGAGGGCAGCATATGTGATGAGATACTTGTCAGATTCGGAATGACCGAGCCGATCGTTATTAAACCCGCCGACACGTCAGCAATGGAAAAGATATTTGAAAAAATGGTGATATCCCAGGAAAATGACATTCTTTACTGCGACCATACCTGCTCGGGACTTATATATGATTATCTTATTGAATTTCACAGGCATATGGATTCAAATGCCGACAGTTCAAAAAGCAGGCAGATATCTGCGCTTCTTCCAGTGCTGCGGTTTATGCACGATAATTTCCGAAATGATATCTCAATGACGCAGCTAAGCGAAATTATGGGTGTTACGCCGCAGCATTTCTGCCGTGTTTTCAGAAAAACAATGAACGTCCGTCCGAATGAATTCCTTACACAAATAAGGCTTGATGAAGCAAAACGGCTTCTGACCGAAAGAGACGTCTCCGTATCGGAGGCTGCCGCAAAATCGGGTTTCAGGGACGCGGTCTATTTCAGCACGGTATTCAGAAAGCATGAAGGCATTTCGCCTGCTCAGTACAAAAAGAAAATGAAATAAAATCGGTTCGGAGAAATGAACATCCGAATAATTAAATTTATATAAAAATCGGTATTGTGAAAACAGTACCGATTTTTACACCGCAAATTACGCATTTTTTTCGGAAGGAATAAAGGAAATAAAATATTCCGCAATTTCGCAGGGCCTGTATTCGTTCTTTTCTACGATCCACCACCTTACCGTTTCGGAGAAGCTGCCAGAAAGATAGTTAAGTACAAATTCCTTTGGGGCTTGCGTTTTTATTTCATTCAGATATTTCTCAAATAGGACACACAAGTATTCTTTAAAATTCACCATAAACAGCTCGCCGCTTTCACAGCCTAAAATACTTTTAATTTCTTGTCTGCTGTCGGATAAATGGTGAAGTATGTGTGTAAGTTTCTCTTGCAGCCCGCCGTTGCTCTTAGAAAAATCGTGAGTTTTTTCACTTGCGGGACTGTCCGAAAAAATATGCCGGAAAATATCTGTACACAATGCTTTCAGAAGCTCGTCCTTTGTTTCAAAATGCGCATAGAACGTACTTCTGCCAATGTTTGCCTTGTCTATAATATCCTGCACTGTAATATTGCTGTATCTTTTTTCTCCCAGCAATTTAGTAAAAGCCTCAAAAATAGCTTTTCTTGTTTTCTGCTGACGTCTGTCCATAAGATCCTCCCGAACAAATTCCGAAAAATGTTCAATAACTTACATTCCTCTGAAAATGATTATTGACTTCGGTTATTTTTCTGCGTATAATAATATCAAACAATATGTGCGGTATCGTATATATTGTATCATAACATATGTTTATCGCATTGTCAAGTGAAAGGAGAATATTTATGAAAAAAATAAACGATTTTTTAGCGGGTCTGCCAATGACTGTTATTGGAGGCGTTTTTCTTGTTCTCAGCTTTGTGTTTTCAAAACTAAATATTATATTTCCCGCCGATCCGGCGTGGATAACGGTTATAATCAGCGGCATTCCGCTTTTATACCTTTCGGTTTGGAGAATTATCCACAATAAAGGCATCAGTAAAATCTCGTCTGCGCTGCTTATAACGATAGCTATGTTTGCGGCTATTGCTATCGGCGATTTGTTTGCGGCAGGAGAGGTTGCATTTATAATGGCCATTGGCGCTATTCTTGAAGATATGACGACAGAGCGAGCTAAAAACGGTTTAAAAAAGCTGATTGAACTTACACCGCAGCAGGGACGCAAAATTATTGGCAGTACCGAAACAATGATATCCGTTGAAAAGATCCGCACGGGCGATATTATCAGAGTTTTATCGGGAGAAAAAATCACTGTGGACGGAGTTATTATAATCGGCGAAACCTATGTTGACCAGTCAATTATGACAGGCGAGTCGGTACCTTTTGATAAAACCAAGGGAGACGACGTTTTTTGCAGTACGTTAAACCGCTTTGGCGCAATAGACATTACCGCAACAAATGTCGGCGAGGACAGTTCTCTGCAAAAGCTCATTAAATTAGTACGGGAGGCAGAAAATAAACAAGCTCCCTCCCAAAGGATTGCCGACAAATGTGCAAGCTGGCTTGTACCTGTTGCACTTCTCATTGCTGTTGTTACTTTAATTGTAACAGGTGACATTGTCCGCGCTGTTACGGTTTTGGTTGTATTTTGTCCCTGCGCTCTGGTACTTGCCACTCCAACGTCCATTATGGCGGCAATAGGGCAAGCGACTAAACACGGAGTTATTATTAAATCGGGAGAAGCTCTTGAAAAAATGGGCAAGGTAAATATGATCACTTTTGACAAGACAGGAACGCTGACTTACGGAAAGCTTAAAGTAAGCGATATTATTTCCTTTGACAGCTCTGTGGAAAAGAATGAACTTTTAGCCTTGACTGCATCAGCAGAGTTAAAGAGTGAACATCCCCTCGGAAAAGCTATCGTTGAATATGCCAAGGAGCAGAACCTTGCTCTCAATGAATGCAATGATTTTAGAATGTATGCGGGAAAAGGAATTTCCGCTGAAATTGCAAATCGAACATTGTTCTGCGGAAACGAAAAATTTATTATTGAGAATTCCATTGCTATAAACGATAATGTAAAAAATGAGCTGGAGAAATTACGCTCTCAAGGAAAAGCGTCAATTATTGTTGCAGAAAAAAATAAGTGTATTGGTATTGTAGCGTTGTCAGACACACTTCGTCCCGAAGCGGCAGAGGTCATAAAAAAATTATCCGAAATGAACACAAGGACGGTATTGCTGACAGGCGATAATAAAAAGACGGCGGATTATTTCGCAAAGCAAATAGGCATTGAAAACTTATGTGCAGACCTTTTGCCCGAACAAAAGGTAGAAAGTATTACAAATCTTCAAAAAAAGAATAATATTGTATGTATGATCGGTGACGGCGTTAATGACGCTCCTGCATTAAAAATTGCCGACGTTGGTACGGCAATGGGAAGTATGGGCAGCGATATTGCTGTTGAATCGGCTGATATTGCGCTTATGAGTGACGATATTTCTAAAATTCCTTATCTTAAGCGGCTTTCAAATGCTACGGTCATCACGATAAAATTTGCTATCACGCTTTCTATGTGTATAAATTTTGTTGCTATAATACTGTCCGTTACAGGCGTTCTGACGCCGACAACAGGCGCGCTTGTACATAATGCGGGCTCCTGCTTTGTTGTATTGATAGCAGCCTTGCTGTATGACAGAAAGTTTGAATAGTATTATAATAAATTCCGACATCAGTTTTCAATATATCAAAATTGAAGCCGACAGTACGTTCATCGTTCTGTCGGCTTTAATTTTGCAGAGAAATTGATATTGTCCAAGTTGAAATAGTATTTTTTAGTTTAAGATAAATTTCATTTTAACAAGATGTTTGCAAACTCACGTAATCGTTCCTCACCTATCCTCAAAAACTCTGAATATTCATATATACTCTGTTTCGGACTATCCTTGTATAGTCCGTTTTTCATTTTAAGTGCTTCGGTGCGGATTTTCTTAAATTCAATATCAGCAACTTCAACCTCATCACCGTCAGCGGTAATAAGTGTGTCACCAATTTCAAGATCGCCAGCAGCCACCCAACCCTTATCCTCAACATAGAACGGGTGGTTAGTAGTAGTGTCGATAGTCTCGCCGTCGAAAGTTGAAACATGAAGAATTTCGTCGGTTTCTTTAACCCAAACGTTAAGAACCTCTTTAAGTTCTGTTTCGCCAGTTTCAGGATTGTACGCCCAAACTTCATCGCCAATATTAACATCTTCAATGCAAATCAAACCGTCATCGGTATATACAGGCGTATCTCCTGTGAAACAGGTCGGGTTAAACATCGAGAATACAATAGTCACAAGGTTTATTACCTGCGCTATCCCCATTCCAGTATTGCCGTCAGAAAAATTCTGAACAGCAACCAAACCGACTACTAACGCGGCTACACCCATAATGACATAACCGATAGGTCCAAGGCTTGTCAACATACAAGAGAAATTAGTTACCAGACTTGTAACCAGTCCTGCCGCAACATTAGTAATGATTTCTTCTTTGCTTAAACCCTGCTCCTTACCGTCTTTGATAGTCGAGATAATGTCCTGTGCAAAGCCAAACATACCCATGACCATATCAAACAGAGCTTTGCCGTTAGGCGTACAAACACCTTCAAGTATACCCTGCATACCCATGCTTGTATTCAAATCAGCAAGTGAAAAATAGCCGCTGGGGTCGCTGTTTGAAACAGGGTTAGCGTTTGCATAGAGATACTTGTGCAGTGAAACAGGGTCGTCAATGCTGCCGCTGTAGCTGTCCATTGATATGAACGTACCGA
>CAMWVO010000072.1 GCA_947177695.1 uncultured Clostridia bacterium | reverse complement strand
CTCTTCCCGGTAATCTCTGTTCTTTATATACTCCTTCTGCTTGTTTTTTATTTTTACAGTAAGGATCTTGATTATCCAGGCTTTGAATGCTTTTTCATCTCTCAATTTTTTGATGGAGGAATAGGCTTCCAGAACTGTGTCACTAACCACATCGGAAGCGTCGTGCTGATTTTTCAGGTTTACGAAAGCGATTCGGTATAAGTCCTTGTAGACCAAGGAATACAATTCGGCGAATGCATCCGCGTCGCCGTCCCGCGCCCTCAGGACGCATTGGGAGAAATCTGTATTCATTCTGTACTATCACCTCTCGACCGTTTTGTGTTTCTATACGGTTTTGACAGCGATACTATACTGCGAATCTTCCTTTAAAAGACCTGTCATATAAGTAGTGGCAAAAAAGCTTCGTTTTGTTGCATCGCTGTTTTCAATTTGGATACCTGCACAAAAGCATTTTGAAACAAGTCCAAATTCACAGCATATTGCACAAAACAAGAGCCTAATACAGTACCGAAGTCAAATAAAATTCAAGCAATCAATATTATTATATCCTTTTTTTCCACGAATTTCAACCCCAAACGACCAAAGTTTACTCTTTCATAACTTTTGCGGGGAGCCCCCGCGGGCTGAGTCTCCCCCCAATGTTAGTTTTTATAATATTTTACTTTGCTAAGCCCCCTCAAGGGGGCGGGTGAGAATAGTGCGCACAGGAATAAAATGTCCCGCCGTAAAATGCGGCGGGACGGAATTTTTTTAGGGACGGCTTAACCCATGCCGCCCATCATACTCATCTGAGCCATAACTCCGAGCACGGAGCTTGCCACTGCAAGTACCAGAGCGATTATGTTTATTATGATCGCATAAAGGGTGACGTGTGTCTTTCTGCGCCTGATACTCATAACAAGGCTCGGTATGCTGCACCCGTATGTAATTATCGGCAGAATAAACATCAGCGCGAACACAGCTCCGATTATCATAAGCACAAGGCTGGGAACGTGTACGGTCTTTTTTGCGGGGCAGTTTGCTGCCGCAGGGGTCTCGTTGTAAATGTTGTACTCATTGTCCATACTAAAATCTCCTTTAATAAATTTTTATATGCAAATAACATTACGTTATTTCATAAGACATTTTATCTCCCTGATTTTTTTGCAGTGGATATATGCGCCTCTCACGCAGACTGCGGCGCATACAACGCATATAAGCGCAGCGGCGATCTTCACAAAAAACAGCTTTGACCTTAACGCCAGATACATCGCCAGACCGTCCAAGTCAATAGTCCAGAAGATATCGGCAAAGAAAAGAATGAAAAATACCACGTCCTGCAAAAGCTTCTTTTTCTCCGCGGCAAGGCGGCTTTCGGGACTGGTATAGACGGGCGGGAAATCTCCCTCGTCAGCAGCCTTGCGGAAATATACTTTGCCTTGGCGGCACATCACATATTCCGCACCGTATGTGCCCGTGACGAACATAACGTAAGGCGAGGTTATTTCCTCCATGACAGGCATTTCATTGTTGTAGTCCACGCGGTAGACGTACTTTTTGTCACATGGTTCAAAGCTGTATTTATACTTCAGAAACGCGCCCGATACGTCCTTCAGCACAAAGCCCTTTTCGGACATTTCGGTCAGCCAGCTTTCCTCGCTTTCAAGGTCGCCGAATATTTTTTTGTATTCGTACTTATCGTTCATAGCCGCTTCCCTCCGATTTTTCCGTACGTTTTTTCAGCTCGAAGATTTTTCTGACGTGCCTGCAGGACATTAACAGGCAGTACAATAAACCGATATTGCTGATGAAGATCAGTATAAAGCTTAATTTGCCCAGATCCCCTTCTCCCACAACATCGCTGAGGATGTAGAAAAAATCAAACAGGAACAGCAGGAGGACAGGCAGAGTTCTCAAAAGCTGCTTTTTCTCGGCGGCAATACGGCTGTCAAGGCTTGTGTAGATAGGCGGGAACTCCCCGCTGCCGGCAGCCTTGCGGAAATAGACATTGCCGTTCGCCCAGCAGACGTATTCCGCCTTGTAAGTACCCGTTACAAACATAACGTAGGGCGAGGTTATTTCCTCCAATACAGGCATATCGGGGTTGTAGTCCACGCGGTAAACGTACTTTTTATCGCTCGGTTCAAAGATGTATGCGTCCCTGAAAAATCCCCATTTTATCTCTTTCATTGCAAGTCCTTTTTCCGACATTTCGTTGAGCCACTGCTCCTCTTTTTCAAGGTCGTAGAAACGTTTTTTGTACTCGTATTTATTACTCATGATCCATACCTCCCACTATCTTGTCGCCGTTTTCCGCAAGCTCTTTAAGACGTTTGATCTCGTCGTAGACCGCCTGTTTTCCGAACTCTGTAATAACGTACTCCTTTTTCCGACCGCCCGAAAATTCGTTCAGCGGCTTTATCCATTTTTTTGAGCAAAGGGTGTTCAGCGCGCCGTACAGCGTACCCGCTCCCAGCTTTACCCTGCCTCCCGACATTTCCTCTATCTTCTGCATGATACCGTATCCATGGTTAGGCTCAAACAGGGACAGCAGCACATAGTACACCGCCTCCGTAAGCGCACCTCTGTCAAAGCTTTCCGGCATAATATCATCTCCTAACGTTTATTTTTTGTATCTATCAAAACCATTTCACAGTCACGGCAGCACCATGCGTCCCACGTTTCGTTATCGAAGACCGACCAGCCCAAGGAAAAAAACTTTCCTCCCGCTTTCTTTACAGCACCTTTGGTCGCCATTATGCTTTTCTCCCAGAATTTCTCCGGAGCCCAGAAAAATCCGCCTGTGGATTTTGTTCCGAAAGTATAGCCTGCTCCGCCCTTTTCCATTTCTTTTCCGCATACGGGACATTTCATAAGCTTGGTCTCCTTTCTATCTCTCTATCTTTTGCCGATATAACGGCTGTTGTTATAACATTTGCCGTTATATCGGCAACCGTTATATTTATTATATCGGCTGCCGATACATTTGTCAAGAGGTTTTTAAAAATTTCTCAAAAAATTTTTCGGAGCATTGAAGTCCACGAAAAATAAAAAGAGGACAGAACACCAAACTGTTCTATCCTCTTGCCTATTTAGTATTATGTATACTCCACGAATGCATAACCCTCGTTGTACCAGTCCTTGTAACGCTCGCCGCCGGAGGTTTTGTCCCTGCCGCCCGGAACGGAGCCGCCGTGCCTTACGGTATCAAGCATATCCAGCATCTGCTTTCTGTCAACGGTGCAGTGCCGCGCCGCAAAATCGGTGGTCTGCTGATGTATCTCTTCACCTATGCGCTTGACGGTCTCAGGGTCTATAGAAGGACATATCTTCCTGCCGCCGAGTGTCTCGCCGCTGTCTTCGCTTTCTTTGCTTTCCTCAACTTTTTCGTCGGGAACTTCCGGCGCTTTTTCGGGTATTTTAACCGGCTCCGCGGTTTCCTTGCTGTTATCCTCAACAGTCTTAACAGCTTCCCTCAGGGACTGCCTCAGCTCGTCTGCAAGCTTTTTCCATTTTGAATCGTCGCCGCCGCTGTTTCTTTCAAGCGCGGCAAGCATTGCAAGAACAGTGGCTGTTTCCTGCGCCTTGTGCCGTTCACGGAGAGACATTCTGTGTTCCTTCATTCCGTCCAGTATTTTGTCTATATTTCTCGTGCGCTTGGGAGCGTCGGCGGTATCCTCCTTAGCCCCTGTAGAAAACTGCTTGCGCCGGTCAAGCATTCTTATTATACCTACCTGCTTGCCTGCCGCAGCGTATTCGCAGCGGGAAATATACTTTTCGTAGGACTCCATAAGCCCCGCGTTAAGCTCGTCATACTCTTCCTTGGTAAACTTTCCCTCGGAATATGCCGTATCGAGCCGCTTTGCTATATCTCCGAAATGAGTGGCAAGCTGCGCCCTTGTCATGCCTGCCCTGACCCTCATATCGAGAGTAGTATCGTAGTCCAAAAGCCTGTCAACGCTGTCCGAATCGGGGGTTATCTCATCGGACTTTTTTGTGAACGTGTCTTTTTTGGCGTTGTCCTTAGCGTTTTCTAAAGCGGTGTTCATATCCTCGTTCAGCTGCACGAACTTTTTTTCGCCCGCATCATTGACAACGTCCATA
Organism: uncultured Clostridia bacterium; assembly: GCA_947177695.1. Lineage (GTDB taxonomy): Bacteria > Bacillota > Clostridia > Oscillospirales > Ruminococcaceae > RGIG8773. The sequence continues at coordinate 3,819 of CAMWVO010000072.1, read as the reverse complement.
ACAGGCTTTGACGGGGCTTTCCCCATAAGCGTGTGGAACAGGCTGTTCATATCCATGCTTGTGATGCTCATAAAATTACCTCCGTTATTTTAACAATTTAAAACTCTGCTTTTTGTACGCGCTCCTGCATAGCTTTCGGAAAGAAAATTTATCTGCCGTACCTTACGCTGTTGAACAGCTCCATAAGAGACGTCCTGTCGATTTTAAAATACCTGTCAATATAGTCGCTTATCTGCGACTGCATATATTCCCGGCGTTCTTCCTTTGACATGGCAAGATGCTCTTTGGAAGCTTTCTGAGACATTGTACGGTCATATCCTGCGGCACGTCCGGCGGCTGTCTCTTCCGCACAGGCAGCGGAATGCTCCATTCTCTCCGCAATGCCATTGTTAAGATAATCGTATTCTTCCTTGGTGAATTTTCCCTCGGCATACGCTGCGTCGAGACGCTTTACCATTTTGCCGTAATGCTCGGCTATTCTCTCCTTGGTGGGAACTCCGCCCTCAATACCGCTGCTGAGATCGCTAAAGCTTCTGGAGTATATCACCATTTTCACGGAACTGTCGTTAAAATCAATGTCATTGGCACGCTTTGGACGGTCTGTCTGCGTTTTTCCGTAAATTTTTTCCGACCACTCAAAGCTGTCCCGCGATTTCAGTGTGCCTTCATTGCCCTTCTGCAATTTAATTTTTTGCATTACTTCGGGATCAACATTACTCAATCTGGTAAGGTCAATAGTATTTTTGCCGATGTCAAGAGGTTCGTTCAATTCAACAAACTTTGTGTTTTTTGCGCTGTCCTCGCTTTTTGCGCCGCTGGGATAATCATATCCCGTCAGGGTTTTATAAAGCTCTCTGTTGCTCATGCTGGTAATATTCATAAAATTACCTCCGTTATTTTAAATGTTTATATCTGCGCCGAAAAAATTCCGATAATTTGCCTTATAGTATATATCGTCAAAACGGAAATAATCTTTAATACTTTTGGATAAATTTGTAGGCATGAACAATATTACGGCGGGAATTTATCGCTTTTTTATAAGACAAACAAAAACAGGACAGAAACGGCGTGCCGCTTCTGTCCTGCCAATTCTATCTTCCGTACCTGACGGTATTTCGTCCCTGCATTAAAAATAAAAAATCTCAAAATTTAAAAAATATAAATGATGACCTCCGCTTCCGAATAAACTCATAGATTCCGATGCCGAAGGTATCCAGACCGTAAAATATTCAAAAGCAATTATGAAAAGATTTGCATAATATTTTTTCGATGAACACGGCATACACAGCAAAATTATAAATGCCACAAAGAAAACAGGCAATGACAGCGCTGAAAGCCACGGATTAATGATCCACGATATCCAAAATATAAACGGACACAAAAGAGATGCTGTATAATTTTTGCTTCCTTCATAAATATCCGGATTTAAAAACACCTTTTTTAACCATATAAACCGAAACAGGCAGTACGCCAAAACTATACATATCAAAATTATAACCATTTTATTTCCATCCTCAAATTTAATTGAGCAGTTTCTGCCTGTGATATCCATGTCGCTGTCTCAGTCAAAAATACGGCGAACCGCTTCTGTCCTCTTGATTTTATAACGCCTCCGCCGCATTGTCATTTCGGGAAAAAAGCTCCTCCACCTCCGCTTTTAAGGCGGGATATTTTCCAAGGTCGGGGCTTTCGGCAAGCAGCTCCTTTGCCGCCCTCTGGCAGTCCGCAAGAAGCTCCCTGTCGGCGGCGATATCCGCAAGCTTCAGGTCGGGCAGACCGTGCTGACGGTTTCCGAAAAAGTCTCCCGCGCCCCTCATTTTCAGGTCGTACTCCGATATCTCGAAGCCGTCGGAGGTTTTCGTCATTATCTCAAGCCGCTGTCTGGACTCGTCGGTAACGTTTCCCGCGATCAGCACGCAATAGCTTTTGCTCTTGCCTCTGCCCACACGTCCCCGAAGCTGGTGAAGCTGAGAAAGTCCAAACCTGTCCGCGTTTTCGATAACTATAATATTGGCGTTGGGGACGTCCACGCCAACCTCAACGACTGTTGTGGCAACAAGAATGTCAAGCTCGTGATCCTTGAAAGCGGACATTACCTTGTCCTTTTCCGCGGCGGACATTTTTCCGTGGAGCAGTCCCGCGCGGTACTCCGCAAGGACGGTCTTTTTCAGTCCCTCCGCGTAGCCCTTTGCCGCCGCAAGCTCATTTTCGTTTTCCTCTATCATCGGACAGACGATATACGCCTGTCCCCCCTCGTCAAGCTGCTTTTTCACAAAGCCCAACGCCCGCTCCCTAAGCTTTGCGGTAACGGCGTAGGTCTCGGTTTTCTGCCTGCCCTTGGGAAGCTCGTTCAGCACTGAGATGTCCAGATCGCCGTATATGATAAGCGCAAGCGTTCTCGGTATCGGCGTTGCGGACATAACCAGCTTGTGAGGGTTCACTCCCTTTTCCGCGAGAGCGGAACGCTGTCCCACGCCGAAGCGGTGCTGTTCGTCGGTGATGACAAGCCCGAGATTTCTGAACTCTGTGCTTCCCGAAATAAGCGCATGAGTTCCCACGGCGACCATACAGTCTCCCGACGCGATCATTTCGGCAGTCTCCGTCCGCTGTTTTTTCGTCATTGAGCCCATAACACGGCAGACGGATATCCCTAAGGGTTCAAGCATTTCCGAAAGGGTTCTGAAATGCTGTGCCGCAAGAATTTCCGTGGGAGCCATAAGTGCGGTCTGAAAACCGTTTTTAGCCGCGAACAAAGCCGCCGCGGCAGCAACCGCGGTCTTGCCCGAGCCAACGTCTCCCTGCAAAAGCCTGTTCATTGGGGACGTTCCCTGCATATCGGCGATAATGTCCGTGACAGCGCGTTTCTGGGCGTTTGTCATCTCAAAGGGCAGGGACTTGCGGAAAGCCTCCATGTCCGCTTGGCGGGGGGACATTTTGCAGCTGCTCTCGGCGCGGGTGCGGTTTTTTATCAGTATCATTCCCAGCTGCATACGGAGCAGCTCGTCGAAAGCAAGACGGCGGCGGGCTATTTCCGCGGCGTGCTGATCCTTGGGAAAGTGTATGTTTTTCAGAGCGTATTCCAGCGTGGACAGCGAGTACTCCAGCCTGAGACCGTCGGGCAGGGAGTCCGCAAAAAAATCATCCTCCGCATGGTCGAGTACTTCGGTAATATTGGTGGTGACCATTGCGGCGGTAAGTCCCTCGGTGAGGGGATAAACGGGACGAAGCAGATTTTTCTCGTCCGCTTTCAGAACGGTAGGAGAGTTCATTTCCTTGCGGGTGAAATTGCCCGATATCTTTCCGCTGAAAAGATATTCCTCACCCTCGTGCAGAGCGTCGGCGGCAAAGCGGTTGTTGTAGTATACGACAGTAATGCGCGTACCGTCGTCGTCCTCGGCAAAAATTTTGTACAGCACAAGTCCCTGACGGATACGTGCGGCGGGATTTTTTTTCACTACCATAGCCTTTATGACGGCGTGCTCGCCGATTTGAGCAAGCTCCGCCGCTATCGGTTCGGAGTAGTCCGTGTAACGTCTGGGAAAGTGGAATATCAGGTCGCCGACGGTGTTTATCCCTATTTTTGAGTAAAGCTCCGCGCGTTTTTCTCCGACGCCTTTAAGCTGACGGACGGGTGTGTTTTTAGTCATAGCGTTCTCCTCGGATATTGTTTGTGTACTTAAAGCATATCAGTGTTTTGGACGATTGTCAATATCTTTTCGCCGAAAAGGATTCAAAACATTTTGAGGAGTAAATTTTGATTTACGAGACTAACTGTCGGGACGCTCAGGCGGCGAAGCCGCCGACTAAAGCTGGTCGAGC
>CAMWVO010000071.1 GCA_947177695.1 uncultured Clostridia bacterium | reverse complement strand
TTATGCCAAGCGTAAGACAGCTTGCCGCCGACCTGAACGTAAGCATGATAACAACAAAAAGAGCGTACTCCGATCTGGAGCGGGACGGTCTTATCTACACCGTGGCGGGAAAGGGTACGTTCGTGAAAACGGAGGATATAGGTATGTTACAGGAGAAGCACATAGGAGAGGTCATGGAACAGTTCATCAGGCAGGCGGAGGAGCTTAAAAGGCTGGGCGTGCCGATGGAACGTCTCGATAATGAAATGAAAAAAATTTATGGAGGTAACGATAATGAATAACATGATTTTAAGTATAAACGGTCTTGCGAAAAGCTACAAGGATTTCACGCTCAAGGACGCGTCCTTTGAGATAGAGCAGGGGACAGTAATGGGTCTTATCGGTCAGAACGGCGCGGGCAAGACCACCATAATCCGCCTTATCATGAACATGATAAACCGCAACGGCGGCACGGTAAAGGTGTGCGGTCTGGACAATATCAATGACGAGATCGCCGTGAAAAACAAGATAGGCTATGTTTCCGACGAGAGCTTCTTTTTCTACAACACCAATCTCGCCCGAACCGCAAAAGCCTGCTCCTACGCCTACGACAACTGGGACGCCGACAAGTTCGCGGATTTCCTGAAAAAATGGGAGCTTCCCGAAAAGAAGAAAATTGCCGCACTTTCAAAGGGTATGCAGACAAAGGCTATGCTTGCGGTTGCTCTTTCCCATAACCCCGAGCTGCTTATTCTTGACGAACCCACCGCAGGTCTCGACCCTGTCGCAAGGATAGAAATTCTCGATCTGCTCCGCGATTTCGTTTCGGACGGAAAACGCTCCGTGCTTTTCTCCACCCACATCACGGGAGACCTTGACAAGATCGCCGACGTTATCACCCTTATTATCGGCGGACAGATACGGGAGTCCATGAGCATTGACGCTATCGAGGACAGATACGCCGTTATCAGCGGAGCAAACAGCAAGCTCACAAGCGAAAATGAAAAGTACACTATCGGTCTCAGAGAACTGAACACAGGCTTCGAGTCCCTGATACTGAGAGAGAACCTTTCCAAATTCGACGGCGTGTCGGTGAAAAATCCCAACGTGGAAAACCTGCTGACCTTCTCGATCTGGCAGAACAGAAAGGAGTCCTCAAAATGACAATGGTGCAAAGAAAAAGAGCCGCTAAGCTGCAAAAGACAATGTATCTTTACAGCAGATACGGCAGGGCATGGGTGATAATGCTTTTTGTGGCTGTGCTGCAAATTGCAGTCACTGTCGGCGCAAGTATGGCGGGTCTGGTCGAGGGGATATTTCAGGTAGCTCATTGTATGGCAATGTTTACATTTTTGCATTTTCTGGCGTGTATGTTTCCAATAGGCGTTGATAACGACATCAACGAAAAAATCACTCAGGACGCTTACCACGGCTCGGTAATGCCCGCAAAATTTATGTGCAGTCTGCCCTTTGAAGCCCGCGACCTGCTTAATTTCAAACTTATAATGTGGGAAAAAGCCGCCGCGGTAAACGTGCTGTTCGTCACGCTGGGACAGGTTATTTCCCTTATCGCGGAATCGCGGGGATACACGGTTTACCACGGCGTTGCGGGTCTGTTTACCCTTATGGCAATAATCACCGAGATAATTTTTATAATAGCGTTTCTGCTAAAAAAGAACATATTAAATATTTTTCTCGGAGTTTTTATCGGATTCAGCTTTGCATTTTCCTGCGACATTATGGACGAGATGTCGGGTATGTCCCCCGATGCAATGTCCTCGCTGAAAATATTTTCGGGCGTAAGCGGTATTATCATTTACATAGCGGCAACGCTTATTATCGCCGCCGCGGGAGAGCTTTACATAAAGCGCAAAAAGAACGTGTCATGGAATATGTTTAAAAAAGGCTGAGCCTTTTTGCATGCCGCCGTCTATAGCAATGACTGCATAATTTTGTTTCCGAAGCAAGCCATTTTGTTTTGAAAAAAAGATAGTACAAAGGAGGACGCATTTCCCTTTTGGGGGAAATGCACGGTAACATGAAACTGATATTCAAAGGCAAGTTTACCACATACGAAGCTCTGCCCCAAAGCGAGCTTCCCGAAAACTCGGTCGCCTTTAAAGAACCGAAAACAATGGTCGGGATAAACCTTACGGCGATATTGTTTATAATGCCCGTGCTTATTGTGATGTTTATACTTGCGGAGGCTTTCGGCAAGTACGAAATGTTTGAGTCATATAGCTTTCACGGACTGGTTATCTCGCTTCTTCTCTTAGTTCCTCACGAGCTTATCCACGCCGTCTTTATGGGCAGGGACGCGGAGGTTTTCATGTACTATTCGCTGAAGCACATGATGATGTTTGTTATAACACTGTCCCCCATGACTAAAGCGCGGTTTATTATTATGAGCTTTATGCCCGCGCTGATTTTAGGGTGGATACCTTTTCTGGTGGGACTGCTGTGCTTTCCCGTGCAGTCCGCCGCGGGAAGCATACTTATGGCGGCAGGCTTTTACTGCGCGCTTATGGGCGGCGGAGACTACATGAATATGTTCAACGCCGCGATACAAATGCCGAAAGGGGCTCTCACCCAGCTTTCGGGTATGCACTCCTACTGGTTCATGCCCGAAAATGAAATGTAATGCTGTTTATCAAAACAGAAAGGAGTATTTAGAATGAAAAAAATTTTTAAGCTGGCTCTGCACGAGAGTCACCTTTGGTATAAGCTTTTTGTGGGTTTTCTTTCGATCTGCTACACCTGCGGTGTTCTTTTGAAAGATTCAAGTGAATTGGGAGATGTGGGAACTGAATTGGGAGATGTGGGAACGATTTTCGTACTGGTCGGCTTCAATACGATGCTTGGTGCGATATTAATGTGCGCTAACGGAAATGCCGACTTGAAGCTGCTCAAAATACTGCCGCTGACAAGCGGAAACATCACCGATATTTTTGCGGTAAGCGCCTACATGGGAGTACCCGTTATGTCCTTGGGAGTTTCGGTCTGGCACATTGTTTTCGGCAAGGCTTACATGATACCGTACTTTGTATGCGCCTTTACAATTAGCGCGGCTTTCAGTACGGTCCTGATGCCGCTCCTTGCATCGGAGGTGGACGTCAGGTTCGGAGAGCGCAAATTTACCGCACGGAATTTAATTCTGTCCCTTATCCTTATGTTCGGCTCAGCCGCGGCGGGAACGGTTTTGTGTCTCAAAGGCTACAAGAACGGCAGCCTTGTGGGGGAAGACGTTCCAATGCTTCTCGGAATATTCTCGGCGTGTATCGTTCTGTCGCTGATAGTTACGGCGGTTTACAGAAAGAAAATTACTTACAGGACTGCCGCATAAATCTGTATGTCCGGAAAAATTTTAAGGGGAAGCTTCCTTGCTGCGGGAAGCTTCCCATTGTTGTTACAGCTCGTTTTGAACAAATTCGTAGACCTGTCCCGCAAGCTCGGCGTTTATTCCCGCCGCCTTTGCAATGTCCTCAACGGAAGCCTTTTTGAACTCCTCGCGGGTCTTGAAAGCGGTAAAAAGCTTCTGCGCCTTTTTCTCGCCTATGCCCTTTATTTTTGTCAGACCGCTTTCACCCGACTGCTTTCTGTGCTTGCTCCGCTGATAGGTTATGGAGAACCTGTGTACTTCGTCCTGTATGCGGGTAACAAGCATGAACGCGCTTTTCGTCCCCGAAATGGATATCTCCGAGCCGGACGTTGCTATGGCGCGGGTGCGGTGGTTGTTGTCCTTTACCATGCCGAATATGGGGACGGTCACGCCCATTTCACGAAGTATAGGCTCTACCGCATTCACCTGACCCTTGCCGCCGTCAAGCAGTATAAGGTCGGGCATACGGCTGAAACCCTCGTCCTTTTCGTTTTCGTCCAGACCGTGCTTGAACCGCCGTTCAAGGACTTCCCTCATGCTTGCGTAGTCGTTCTGAATTGCAGTCTCCTTAATGGAGAATTTTTTGTACGCACTTTTAAGCGGACGACCGTTCTCAAAGACTACCATTCCCGCAACCATGGAGGAACTGCCTAAATTGGATATGTCGTAAGCTTCAATATAGCGGGGCGGTTCGGGAAGTCCCAGAATTTTTCCGAGAGCCTCCAGCGCAACAATCTCCTTGCCGGTCCTGCCCACCTTTATGGCAAGACTGTCGCTTGCGTTTGCCTTCGCCATCATTATCAGCCGCAGACCCTTTCCCCGCTTTTTTGAGGAAATATCCACCGCCCGTCCGCACCGTTCCCGCAGAAGCTTTTCCACCATTTCCGCGTTGGGAAGCTCTTCTTCGGTGATTATCTCGCGTGGTATCCGCGACGGGTTTGAATAGTACTGCAAAACAAAATCTTCAAGCATATCCGCTTCGCTGTCAAGCGTACCAAGATCAAATTCGGCGCGGTCGTAAAGACGTCCCATACGGTACATCAGAACCGCCGCACAAACGCTTTCACCGTTCTGAGCGGCTGCAATAATATCGGTGTCACGCATATCGTCGTCCATAATCTTCTGACGGTCGGCGGCGCGCTTTATGGCGGATATCCTGTCCCGAAGCCGCGCCGCAAGCTCGAAGTCAAGCTCTTCGGCGGCTTTGGTCATCTGCTCGGTAAGTGTCTCCACGGAAGCCTCCGAACCGTTCTGAATGTACTCCACCGCCTGCCTGATTATCTTTCCGTACTCCTCCGCAGAAATGTCTCCCGAACAAACACCCATGCACTGCTTGATGTGATTGTTGAGGCAGGGACGGTACTTGCCGATATCCCGCGGAAAAACCCTCTTGCAGGTTGGGAGCATAAACACCTTGTTGACCTCTTCGGCAGCCTGCTTCGCCACAAACGCGCTTGTGTAGGGACCGAGGTAAGTCCCCCCGCCGCTTTTCTTTAATTCGGCGGTAATGCGGGGAAATTCCTCGTCGGAAATTTTAATATAGCTGTAGCCCTTGTCGTCCTTTAACAGAATGTTGTACTTTGGCAGATGCTGCTTTATCATGGAGCATTCCAGCACCAGCGCTTCGTATTCGCTGTCGGTGACGATAAAGTCGTAATCGTTGACGTGAGAGACCATCTCCCTCACCTTTGGAGTATGGTCGGGATTTTGGCGGAAATAGCTTGTCACTCTGTTTTTCAGGTTTTTAGCCTTTCCGATATAAATGATATTCCCGCCCTTGTCCCTCATTCGGTACACCCCCGGAGAGGTTGTAAGCTTTGCGGTTTTTTCCCTCAGATAGGGGAGCCTTTCATTCATTCCGAATACCTCCGAACATCAATCGCCGTTTTTCTGACATACTGTATTTCCCGAAGCGGTTTCCCGCCGATATTGTCGTCAAGATATTTTCCGCTGGGGACAAAGCCCTGCTTCTCGTAAAAAAATCTTGCATTAGTATTTTCCTCCAGCACCCAGAGAAATATGTCCCGAAAGCCCATTTCCTCAAGCCCGCGGACAGCTTCGGCAAAAAGCATTTTCCCGTATCCCTTTCCCATGAAGCCCGGCAGAAGATAGATCGACACTATCTCTCCCCAGCCCGCCATGTCCTCAAAGCGCGAGGGACAAAAGCTTGACGTGCCGATTATTTCGCCGTCCTCGGTCACTATGAGCGTACTGATATTCGGCTTATCTGCGGAAGCCGCCCACTGTCCTTTCGGTATGCTGTCAAGATAATCCTGCGGAATAATGCCTTTGTAGGCGAACCTCCAGCTTTCCTCGTAAATGCGGCTCAGAGCATTTCTGTCGTCATCTTCGCGAAGTCTGCGTATTTCCATATTATCTCCTTAAAAAGGGTACCGTTCGGTACCCTTTTGATCGTTTATTGTAACGGATAGCAGCCGATATAAGTTCCCTGCTCCGCAAGCTTCTGCTGCTCGTCAGCGGAAAGCTGTTTTTTCAGATTATCGGGAATAGGATCTTTCGACCAAACGATATAGTCAACAGAATATATGCTGGGATCGTATTTACCATAAAAATATCCGTTCATGTTCTCCCCAAGAAATTCAGTACCGTCCTTAGCTGTACCTCCGAAATCAAAGCTTGCTCCGCTTCCCGTGATCTCGCTGCCGGACAATGGTTCGTTGTCTATTCCGGCATAAACAAGCAGCGATGCCACAGCGGTATAGCCCATTTTAGCATTGGCATTCGCCTGCGTTATTTTGGACTTCTGAATATAATTGCCCATTGCGCTGCCCGGAGCAGTTTCCTCCATGACCGCGGAAAAGTCGCTTTCGATATTTTCAAGCAGAGTATCCATTTCCTCTGCGGTAATGTCGAGAAACTCCTTGTCAGCGTCAAGTTCGGGCATAGGCGTACCCTTTTCAACGGTAACAACGCCCTTGGGCAGATAGGATACCTCAGCCGCACCCTTTACTGCGGAAATTCTGTCCAGCGTTATTTCAAAGGATTTTTTGTCTGTTTTTACCGTACCCTCAGCTTTGCAGGAAACTTCCGCTTCGGGAATGTCCAGTGTTATCGTGTAGTTCTCGCCGTCCCTGTTGGAAGCAAGGGTCGCAAGCTCCTTTGTCTCGCCGTTGTCGTTAAGAGAAAATACCGTCTCCGAACCGTTGTCATTCATTGTGATATCCGCTGCAATTGCATACTCCTCGCCGTCCGCGCTTACGCCCGCCTTGAAGCTTTGCTTGCCTGAATTTTCGGGGTCTGCGCCGTAAAGAACGTTCGCGTAAAGGTGCATATTCTCCCCGTCAGCGGAAGCCTGCATATCAATATCGGACATCATAAGCATATGGCTCTTGCTGTTTACATAGTATACTGCCTTGATGCTGCAATTGTCGATCTCGTCAAAAGCCGACATAGCCTGTTCTTTCATTTCGTCCTTGGTGTAGTATTCAAAATCCTGTTCGTCGGCATATTCGTCCAAGTACAGGTCGATAAGCTGTTCGGCAACGGAAACGATATCCGCTTTCTCAAAGCTGTAGGTGACGATATTCGCGTTTACGGTCTCGCCGCCGATATCGGCATCAACCTTTTCCTCGGTAACGGGAGGGTGCGCCGCTATAAAGTCCTCGGCTATCTTTGACAGCTTATCCGCAGATTCGGTGTTCCCCGCCGCGGCGGAGGAAATCTCCTCTATGTACTGAATGAACATATCGTACTCTGACTGCTCCATAGCGTAATCCGAACCCGAACCGGGAGCGAATATGGAAGCCGCCAGCTTTTCCGCAAAGCCCTCAAAGGTCACGTCGTAAACGTGTCTGCCCGAATTTCCGTCAGTGCCGAACTTCAAGCCGTCCTTGCCCGCATAGATATAAACCTCCGCAGAGGTACCCTCTGTGCCCGTAAGCTTATAGATCTGAGCGGCTTTCCCGTCCTTTTCGTTGACGTACAGTTCGCCGTTGAACTGCAAGCCTTCCACCTCAAAACCAAGCTTTAAGGAACCGTCCTCGCAGGCTTCCTGCAAAAGCTTGTGTTCCGTTCCGAAGTCGCTGCCCATGGCGGCTTTCATTGTGTTTTCCTGCGCCATGGAAATGTAGTCCGCAGGCTTCTCGCTGAGCATTTTCGAGTAGTTTGTACAGCCCGACATCAGAAGCATTGCAGCTGCCGCCGACACGCCGCAGACCGCCGCTTTAAGTCCTCTCAAAATCTTTTTCATGATAATTCCTTTCCGCATAACATAAATTGTTACTATGCATTATTATTGTTCTTTAAAATTATACACCCGCAAAGCATTTCTGTCAATCGTTAGGAGGTTTTCCGCGGCATTTTCAACACAACCGCCAAATCGCGGCGATCGGTTAGTCCCGAAATTGTACAAAATCCAAGGCTGAGCCTTGACCCATGCCGCCGCCTAAAGTGATAGCGGCATGATTTTATTTCCGAGACGGCAGAAAGCTTTGATAAAAAGATTGAACGAAAGGCTGAGCCATGACCCATGCCGCCGTCTAAAGTGATGGCGGCAAGGCTGTGTTTCCGATACGGGAAAAAGCTTTGATAAA
>CAMWVO010000070.1 GCA_947177695.1 uncultured Clostridia bacterium | reverse complement strand
GCAGTATGGAAGTACAGCATGATTTTATTACTATAAAGCTGACAAAAAGCTTCCTTGCTCACCCCTTTTGAACGTATATACTCAAACATCTGCTCCTCTTGCTCAGCCGTAAAGCGTTTCGTTTCTATGAGCTGTTTGTCCTTGTTATAGCGGCATATCCACACGGAGAATTCCCCAAAGTCGTTGGCTGCCAAGTAAAGCAACAGAAGTTCTTTAGTTAATGTTTTGAATTCGGCAATGGCATTAATTTTATTCAAACTTTTCATAATATTCCTCCGTTTCACTTATTAGATTTTTTATAAGCTGTCGCCAATGCCTCATAAAGATATTTGGGGTTCAAACCATTAGCTTTATACCCGCACATTACCGTATATAAATAGTCCAAACTCGGTACGTTATAAGGCACTTCCTTACCCTTAGTCATAACGTAGACCATACACTTAATAAGCTCCATGTCAGATACCTTAACGGGGATTTCGACCCTATTATAAACAGTAGGGTATCCCTCGTACCTGTCGAGCCTGGGCAGGTCGCTGTCGGTTATTCTCCATATTGCAACTGGAACAAAAGGTTTTTTATCCTTGCTGTTTACTTTAAGTATGTTACAATACGCGTTGCCTGCTCGACCCTGAAAAGTGAGCATATAGCCCTCAATAATTCCTCTGCCTACAAGCTGGGATTGTGGACAGCGGAATTTAAATTGCTGCACATCTGTATTGCTTCCATATGCTGCATATAAATGCTCCATAGTATTACCTCATTACATTAAAAATCATCTGTACCTCAACGCCATGCTGTACCCCTCTTCCGAGAAACGGTTTAACAGGTGCTGGCGGGGATTTTTAAACTCATCACCGATAAATCCCATGCGTAACAGCCACGTTCTCAAAGTAAAAGCAGGGTTGTCCGTTTCGGTAATCTTTGCTCTGGCGCTTCTTTGATAAACTGCCTGATTAACAATAGCAATGGATAAAATAATGTACGTGCGAATCCAGCCTGCGTGAAGTGTGCTGTTAAATAACCTGAACTCAATAGTCTTTTTAGACGAGTTAGATAAAAGATTATGCAGATTCACGGCTGTGTAACGACTTGAGCTGTAGTGCTGATTTGCGTTAGCCGCTGCCCCTCCATATCCTAAATAGTACTCGTCCGCAAAGGCTTGCAAGCTCTTCGGCTTTTTGTTATCAAGCCGTCTGACAAAGTCAGCGTTCACTTTCTTACAGTAATCGATTCTTCGGGAGTTGTCCTCAACTCCGAGAGCCTTATACAGTAAATCCTGTTTTGAGTAAATTATCTTGCATAGCCTAACCAAAGTGTCTGCGTCAAACTGACCCTCCTTTTTACTTATGTGAGTATGCACTCCACAGCGTTCGTTCACCCTTGCGCCAACACGATAAAGATTTCGTAAGCACTCCTGCAAAATCGGCATATCTGCCGAATAGGTCAATACTGGTGATACAAATTCGCATTGCTCTCCGCCATTCGTTGCGATAACGGACGAATCATACATCACTTGCCATATCCGTCCCTGCGGGTCTTTTACTATCCATTTTCTATACGCGCCGCCTTGTTCCACTGCTACGCCGTTTAACGTACGTGCCAATGCTTGCGCGGCTTGCTTCCGCGTAATATTAGAAAACTCCACCTCGACCCCGAACCTGTAATCGTCTAAATTCAGTCCAATTACATCACCTCCATAGCCAAGAATAGCAGCAGTTCGTTTTCGGGAAAAGATACAATATTAAAAATTTTTTTATGTCTCTTAAAAATTTACGGTTGCTTTCCGACAATGGGGGCTGTGTTAAATTGTCTGATGTACGGATATATCTCACAATGTATCATGGCTGCCGCCCGAATGAATTTTACAGTCCAAAGAGCCGCAAACCGTGATATACACTCAAGCAGAACCGTCAGGCAAGCGAGAAAGCCACAGAAACGCCGCCTGTGCGATTTTGACCCCACAGAGGATAAAGGATACCCCATAACAGGCAAAACGAATTTGTGGGGCATTCTTGAAGCCGTGTGAGGAAGCCGCGCTGAAGCGGCTATTTAGGACTGCCATATATAAATATATCGCTGAATGTCTGCATAACAAGACAAGGTCAGCCGCAAGCCGTTAAGCTGCGCTGACCTTGTGCTTTATTTTATTATGCTGCTGGGAAATACGGAGTCGTGTGCGGACTGCCGCCGCAGCTCCGCAGGGAAAACGTCCTAAATAAAAAAATCGGCGCAAGCTCTGTGCCTGCGCCGATAAATGTACTTGTCTTTTTTATAATATCAAAACCCCATACTTATGACTCTTCTCTAACGTAGGTATTTGTGGTGTAATCCCACTTATAATATGTAGGCTCTCCCATTTGATAACTTATCGTCACACGATTATCATAGACACCTAAAAAGCCACCGATTTCAGACGTCATTCCAACATGTAAAAGGTCTGTTGCCGTATTGCCGTTTACGGCGAAGATATGTCCGTCCGCACTTGCATTATTATAGCCATTTCTAACAACCAAAACATGAGTAAATTCAGGGTATTCAAGAACACCAACAATGTCTCCGTTTATTCCACAAAGATACTGCGCTTCATTATCGGAATTAACAAATACTAAAAAGCACATTGGGTTTTCTGCCGATGGTACATCCGCCACATACCAAGGAGTTCTGAAGAGAATAAAGGCTTCGTTAGTCCCGTTATGGTCAAAGTCGCGATAAAGAGCCTCCCACACCGTTGGTCGCGGTTTACCGTCCACTAACCAATATTCATAATCATTGATTTTATATTTCGCATTCTCATTATCAGGGTCATAAGACATAAAATAATCATAACGTTCTATACCCGCAGTTTCAAGAGCCGAGAGAGCCGCTTCTACCATTTCATCCGGTACTGAGTCTTGGGTTACTGGAACAAGATGGTCATTTTCTTCATCTTTGTACTCAAATTCCTTGTACACAAAAGAACTGTAATCTTCATCAAGCGATACGGGTTCATCCTCATCTCTTACGGGTTCATCTTCTAAATCGTCTGTTTCCGTTACGGGTTCGTCAATAGGTTCTTCCGCTGTCTCTTTCTCTGTAGTCTCCGTTGTAGTTTCCTCACTCTCCGCAGACAGGGTGTCTGTCTCGGAAACTGTCGCAGCCGTTGTCTCGCTCACAGTGCTTTCGGCAGATGTCACCTCCGCTGTGTCAGTACCCCCACAGGCGGTGAGCATGCTTGCCGCCAAAATCGTGGCGATAAATGCATTTGTTTTCTTCATAATATCAAAACTCCTTTTTATAATTTTTATAAATGCAGCAGTTATATCAAGCTTGTACTGTATTTACCGGTAATCTGAGCGGCTTTTTCAACATCGGACTCAAATACAGCGTTTATTACATTTGTACATAGTGCATAATTGCGACCCACGCTGTACCATGTCATACTTTGATACTTATCAAGCTCTTCCTGCATAGCCTCCTCCGATACAATCTCGTCATTCAGCATATAACATTTATCCGATACTATTGACTGCGAATTATCCTTTATTGATACTACGGGTTCAAGAGAACTGCCGTTTTTGGCGAAAATATCAACATTAATGCAGCCCATTCCTATGTATCTTTCAGCAATATGATTTTCCGAAACTAAAACACACCCGTATGCACCTTTTGAGTCCAATTTTACAACTTCTCCGTTTGCGACGGTATAAATATCCGCTGTATCCTGATGAGAACCTCCCTCCGACACAAACAGTTCGGAAACGCCGTCATTGTCAATGTCACACAAATCAAAGCAGACAAGGGCTGCGTCTATTTCGTCGCCCTCATTGAAATCATAATCTCCGTATGTACTTGTAAGTTCTGTAAGAAACGCTTTGTATAAATCTTTATATTCATCGGATTTATTGGCGGCAGACGGTGTTTCCGTAAGCGGTATCAGATTTTTCAGCGCCTTGTCATAATCGAAATTTACGGCTACCGGCAGTTCCGGATCATAACATCCAGATAAGGAATAGTATTTTTCCGCTCCATATTCGGTAAATTTACCGTTTTCATAGATAAATGTTTTAGGATAAATTATATTAAAAAATTTTCTTCCGATAACGGAAATACCTATATCTTTCATATCAGCGATTACTTCATCGTCTATATCATCAAGAGGCAGCATATCAAAAATTAATTCAGTGTCTTCGACACTTAGTGTTTCAACACACGGAGTAACATATTTCCCTATCTCCTCATTCCAGAAAAGCAAATATGAAGTAGGAGTTTGTGCAGCGGTTATTTCTAAGGCAAAATCGTCTACTATTCTGCCCATATAACTCTGTTCCATTTCATGCTTGACCTCATTGCCGTTTACACTGTAGTAGTGAGCGACATCTGTAGAGTTATTGAAGCCTCCGTCGACAACAAAATGACTGAAACCGCTGTACTGCAGCTCGTAAATACTGATTCTTGCAGACGGTTCACCGATAATTTGTACATTACCGTTGCTGTCCGCAAAAAAAACATACGAAAGCTCAGTACGTTCGCCAATTCCACTTATATTTTCCTCACCCATATATGTGTCAAAAACCATAAAACTCTCTTCTTTTCCATTACGGTCGAAGTCCGCCGTAATAGCCTGCATAAATTTAAAGTCAATATCTCCGGATATATCAAAGCTCGTTAGGAACTTTTCTTTTGCAGATTCAATATCTGCCGACACCTTGTCCGAGCTTTTAAGCATCTCCTTTGCCTTTTGAACGGCGGCATTATTCTTGAAGCTATTCTCGTCGGTTACAAGATTATCCTGTGAATAACGGCACTCATAAAATTTTGTACTCTCCGTTATTTCCACGTAATCTGCATTCTCTCTCAACGAGAATATGTAGTTGAGCTTAGAGGGAGAAAATACCCCATCATCTTCAATAGGTTCTTCCGCTGTCTCTTTCTCTGTAGTCTCCTCACTCTCCGCAGATGTTGTGTCTGCCTCGGAAACTGTCGCAGCCGTTGTCTCGCTCACAATGCTTTCAGCAGAGGTCATCTCCGCTGTGTCAGTACCCCCGCAGGCGGTGAGCATGCTTGTAGCCAAAACTGCGGCGATAAATGCATTTGTCTTTTTCATAATACCAAAACTCCTTGTAATAATTTTTATAAATGCAGCAGTTGATGCATATATTGTGAAAACTACATAACACAAACTGAGCGAGGTGAACCCGCTCAGTTTAAATATATTCTCTTGCTTAGCAGCACCAATCAAATAAACGTTGCTTCAAGTTCCTTGCGGGTCATCTCACGCTCCTTCTTTTCTTTTCCCCAGTTGTCAGAAGTAAATTGGTCTATATCCGTTGTCAGGGGAGTATGGGTACGACGTGTCCCATAATTAGTAGTCTCACGCATTTTCTCGTAGGTCATATTTAACCACTGTTTCGCTTCTTGATCCCAACCAGCATCCAACCAACTATCATACCACGTCACGTCGTAATATTTGTATTCGTCACCCACCTTAATAGCATTCCAAGCATGTCTCCCCGGATTCGAACCACCTTCCGTTTTACCTGTAACAACCCAAGCGTCATAGCCCGCCATCCGCATCATTATTGCGAACATGTATGTATAACCCTGACATACTGCAAGAAAATCTCCGTTTTCCGCATACTGCATAGCATAACCAATCCCTCTGCTACTATATGAATAAGTTGTGTTATCTGCAATCCAGTCACTTACATTCTGAGCTACAGTCTCTACGTCACTTGCCGATTCAGTACAAGCGTCAACACCAACTGCTAACTGTCTATAGAAATTACTCCATACATCGGGAATAACACTTGTATCCCCTGTTCTATACGCATACGGGAAGTAAGTCAAAACATTACCGCAGCTATATGCAACTACAGTCTTCTCTGTCCGTTCTTTATTATCGTTATAATAGTAATTCGTACCTGTTACACCTGAGCATGTACTGTTACCACAGTTCGTATCCCAGTCATACTTCCGCAGCATAATTTCAAAATCATCTGAAGCATAGCCAGTACGTGCATACTGGAGTTTGTAATCATCCGGAACATCAAAAGAAAAGCTCTTTGCACTCATCTTAAGTGCATAAGAATATCCCTTAACAAAATCATCGTAATTGTCAATTACTTTTTTTGATACCAAATCCTTACCGAAGTTCTTATACTCCTTCTTAGCTTTGGCTATCTCAGCCTTAGTCTTAGCTCTTGGTTCAGTTGTGATATACTTGGGCTTGGGTGTAGGAGTGAAACCCCTATCCCTATTATTAACCCTATCCTCTGGTTTAACCTTATACTGGTCTGTCACATCATTGCCGTCCTTATCCACAATTTGAACACCGTCTGGGAACTCCTTACCCCATATATACACTTTTGCCTGTACAGGCATTGACAACGTTGATACCGCCATACTTACGGCACACAGTGCTGCTATTGTCTTGGTTAATTTCATAAGTTATACTCTCCTTTATACTGCATCTTGGTATTGTTCTTGCAATACACTTTTTTTACTTGAACCACATAGTCGAATACGGAATGTATCACGTACCCCTCAGAGTCCGGTAAACCGCCTCCTTATCCGACAAGCAAGTCACATTATAGCGTTGTGTTGGATTGTCAGTTGTCAGTAAACGTTTTTTCAATGCAAGACAGCAAAAGTCTTTTTAACCGCATACCCGTTCAGCCTGTTTAAAAACGTATGTTATCCTACTTTTTTGCCGTTATAATAATACTCGCACTCGTCGAGAGCAATAATATCCAATGTTCCATCGGAACTTACAAGCTCCCTGTATTCTGTCTCTGTAAGATTGACTTTTTTAACGCTCTTAGTTCTTACCGCAACCGCCTGTGAATGTTCCTTAACATAATACTTACCGTTCTTTTTCTCCAAAGCGGCTACATAAAAGCTGTACTTCGTGTCTTTTTTAAGATTTTTAAAAGTATACTGCGTTCCCTTTACAGTCTTATAAAATTCATACTTTTGTGTAGAAGCGTTATACAGATATATACCGTATGCGTCCGCGCTGCCGAACTTGTTCCATTTTATTGTAAACTGTTCCGAACCCACGGATTTCGTAAATTTTACATTTGTGGTTTTTACTGCGGGGGTTGGCTGTTTCGTACCGGCAGTTGATGAGGAAGATGTGCTGCTCGGAGCTTTTTTAGAACTGCCAGGATACATTTTTATATAACAGCGTTCAACATAACCTGTATTATCATAGTCATAGCCTTCAGCTACAATTCTAACATTATCTATGCCTACATTAGTCCATTCGCGGCGAAATTTTCCGGTTTCACTCGGCTTGCCGAATACTTTGTCAAAAATATCTCCTATAACTTCATCAAAGGTATCGGCATCTGCCGCACCCGAAAATTTTATATAAGTCTCTACACTCTCGAGATAACTACCGCCATATGTCTGGTCGCTATTCCTTACAATTTGGAACTTATATTCTGCATAATTTTCTCCAAAACCAGGCAAAACGTAAGGGGTTGCTACCACTACAGGAGAATCCGGTGTCGAGGGAGTGTAGAATACCTTATCTGCTCCAAATTCCTCTTTACATTTTTCATAAAATTCATATTCCCCAAAATCGTAAACGGAAAAATTCTTGGAATTGTCAACGATGGGATATTCTTTCGACACCGAGTCCGAACTTGTTCCAATAGGCTGTGCGAAAGCGGGTACTGCCATAACCGAAGCTGTCGTTACTGCTGCGGCAATTGCCGCAATGATTTTCTTAAACATTTTAAATTCCTCTTTTCTTAAATTTTAGGTATGCGCGGTTTTGCTAATTAACTCTCCCTACCCCCTCAACATAATAATAACATTCACCGTCACAGCCGTCGATTATCTCAAACACACCGTCCTCGCACATCTCGAGATACTCCTCATATGAGATTCTGTGGACTGTTACGGGGTTGTCTTTTTTAGGTTCAGACTCTGCGCTTTGCTTTTCAGGCTGCTTCGGCTTATGCAGCTTGATGTGAAAGTCCTCCACCAATCCCGCAATTTTTTGGAACGGCTCGTTAGCCCTCTGCGAAGCTGAGTCAATATTAGTGAATTTTGCCAGCACATAGGCTTCTTAGGTTTCGACTATCTCGGCTTCGTCGTT
>CAMWVO010000069.1 GCA_947177695.1 uncultured Clostridia bacterium | reverse complement strand
ATATCAAGAGAGGCGGTCAGGTTTGGATAAAGATATTCCCCGACAAGCCTATCACAGAAAAGCCCGCAGAAACCCGAATGGGTTCCGGTAAAGGTTCCCCCGAGTACTGGGTGGCTGTAGTTAAGCCGGGCAGAGTTATGTTCGAGATCGCCGGCGTAAACGAGGAGATCGCAAGAGAGGCTATGCGTCTTGCTATGCACAAGCTTCCCATCAAGTGTAAGTTTGTTAAGAAAGAGGAGGCGAGCGAATAATGAAAGCAGCAGAAGTCAGAGATATGACTACTCTTGAGCTTGACAACAAGCTTGCCGACCTGAAGAAGGAGCTTTTCGCCCTTCGCTTTCAGCACGCTATCAATCAGCTCGACAACCCTACGCGTCTCAAGGCTGTGAAGAAGGACATTGCGAGAATAAAGACTATTCTCCGCGAGCGTTCCGATTCAGAGCAGTAAGTGAAGGAGGGAAACAAAAATGGCTGAAAGAAATCTCAGAAAGACCAGAGTTGGCAAGGTAGTTTCCAATAAGATGGATAAAACCATTGTTGTTGCTATTGTTGATAACGTACAGCACCCTCTGTACAAGAAGATCATCAAGAGAACGATCAAGCTTAAGGCTCACGACGAAAACAACACCTGCAATATCGGCGACCGCGTTGAGATCATGGAGACACGTCCTATTTCCAAGGATAAGAGATGGCGTCTCGTTAAGGTCATCGAGCAGGCTAAGTAAGGGTACGGAGCAGAACGTCCGGGCTGTGTGCCGTTAGGCGATACGCACGGATACGTTGGACATCGTCCGTACAGCTAAACTAAAATATCTATGTGGCAGACAGTAAAGAAGCTTTGAGGCGGATTTGCCTCACGCTTCTTGACCTCTTGCTTCCGGTAGAGAGGAGAATAAAGCTATGATTCAGATGCAGACTTATCTGAAAGTCGCCGACAACACGGGCGCAAAGGAACTCATGTGTATCAGAGTTCTGGGCGGTACCCGCAGAAGATACGCTAACATCGGTGACGTTGTTGTTGCTTCGGTCAAGAAAGCAACACCAGGCGGCGTTGTTAAAAAAGGCGACGTTGTTAAGGCAGTTATCGTTCGTTCCGCTAAGGGACTCAGACGCGAGGACGGTACCTATATCCGCTTCGACGAGAATGCTGCCGTTATTATCAAGGAAGACAAAAACCCCAGAGGTACCCGTATTTTTGGACCTGTTGCCCGTGAGCTGAGAGACAAGGATTATATGAAGATCCTTTCGCTTGCTCCCGAGGTTCTGTAAGGAGGCGTTACGGCTATGAATAATCTGCACGTTAAAACGGGCGATACCGTCGTTATCCTGTCCGGCAAGGACAAGGGCAAACAGGGTAAAGTCCTTGAGGTATCCCCTAAGGAGAAAAAAGTTATCGTTGAGGGTCTCAA
Source organism: uncultured Clostridia bacterium (assembly GCA_947177695.1). GTDB lineage: Bacteria > Bacillota > Clostridia > Oscillospirales > Ruminococcaceae > RGIG8773. The sequence continues at coordinate 6,691 of CAMWVO010000069.1, read as the reverse complement.
CATCGTTACAAAGCACGTTAAACCCAGACAGATGGGTCAGCAGGGCGGCATCGTAAAGTGCGAAGCTCCCCTCTACGCATCCAAGGTTATGGCTGTATGCCCCAAGTGCGGCAAGCCCACAAGGCAGGCTCACAGGATCGAGGCGGACGGCTCTAAGGTAAGAGTATGCAAGCACGCGGACTGCGGCAAAGCTTATTAAGGAAAGGAGTTAATTGATATGGCATCTAATCTTAAGGAACTCTATGTCAGCACAGTGGCTCCCGCTTTAATGAAAAAGTTCGGCTACAAAAGCGTAATGCAGATTCCTAAAATCGACAAGGTCGTTATCAACGTCGGCGCAGGCGAAGCTAAGGACAACGCCAAGGTTATCGACGCTATCATGACCGATCTGGCTGCTATCACTGGTCAGAAGCCCGTGGTATGCCGCGCTAAGAAATCCGTCGCGAACTTCAAGCTCCGCGAGGGTATGCCTATCGGCGTTAAGGTAACGCTCAGAAGCGAAAAAATGTATGAATTCCTTGACAGACTCTTCAATGTTGCGTTCCCCCGTGTTCGTGACTTCAGAGGCATCAACGGAAACTCCTTCGACGGAAGAGGAAACTACTCCACAGGTATCAAGGAGCAGCTGATCTTCCCCGAGATCGAGTACGATAAGATCGACAAGGTTCGCGGTATGGATATCAACATCATCACTACCGCAAACACCGACGAGGAGGCAAAGGCTCTGCTGGAGCTGATGGGCGCTCCTTTCGCAAAGTAATAAGGGAGGGATATTCAAATGGCTAAAACGTCTATGAAGATAAAGCAGCAGAGAACTCCTAAGTACAGCACAAGAGCTTACAACAGATGCAAGATCTGCGGCAGACCTCACGCTTATATGAGAAAATTCGGCATCTGCCGTATCTGCTTCAGGGAGCTTGCTCACAGCGGTCAGATTCCCGGCGTGAAGAAAGCAAGCTGGTAAATCCCGCCGACGCGCTGTTTTACTAATTAAAGGAGGTTAACCGTTATGCAAATCACAGATACAATTGCGGACATTCTTACGAGAATTCGCAACGCTAATTCCGCAAAGCACGCAACAGTTGACGTTCCCGCTTCCAATATGAAGAAGTCTATCGCTCAGATCCTTGTTGACGAGGGATACATCAAGAGCTATCAGATAATCGACGACGGAAAGCAGGGAATCATCAGGATCACGCTGAAGTACGGTGAGAACAAGTCCCAGGTCATCACAGGTCTGAGAAGAGTTTCCAAGCCCGGACTTCGTATTTATTCAAGCTGCGAGGATATGCCCAAGGTAATGAAGGGTCTCGGTAGCGCTATCGTTTCCACTTCCAAGGGCGTTATGACCGACAAGAAAGCAAGAGAGCTTCACGTCGGCGGCGAAGTCCTTGCATTCGTATGGTAAGGAGGAACAGATATGTCCAGAATAGGTAAAAAGCCCGTTGCTGTTCCTGCCGGAGTCGACGTTAAGATCGACGGCTCAACCGTTACGGTAAAGGGACCCAAGGGTACTCTCACAAACACATTCAATCCCGAGATCATCATCAAGCAGGAGGGCGCAGAGATCATCGTTGAACGTCCTTCCGAGGACAAGATGCACAAGTCTCTCCACGGTCTGACAAGAACTCTTATCCACAATATGGTCGAGGGCGTTACAAACGGCTTTTCAAAATCTCTCGAGATCGAGGGCGTAGGTTACCGTGCTGCCAAGCAGGGCAAGAACCTGGTCATGAACCTTGGTTATTCCCATCAGGTGATTGTTCCCGAGATCGACGGCATCACCATCGACGTTCCCAACGCTACAAGCATTGTGGTAAACGGTATCGACAAGCAGGTTGTTGGTCAGTTTGCGGCTGAGATCCGCGAGAAGAGACCTCCCGAGCCGTACAAGGGCAAGGGTATCCGCTACGCGGGCGAGAGAATCATCCGCAAGGAAGGTAAGGCTGGTAAGGGTAAGAAGTAATCCCCGAGCCGCATAAGAAATCCTAACATTAGAGAATGGGACAGCCCCGAAGGCGGCTACTATTCTCCGTACAAAAAGGAGTTGAATTATCAATGGTAAAGCAGATCAACAGAAAGGCTGCAAGAGCCAAAAGACAGATCCGCGTACGTTCCAAGATCAGCGGCACTGCTGAGTGTCCCAGACTGAACGTATTCCGCAGCGCTAAGAACATCTACGCTCAGATCATCGACGATACCGCAGGAGTTACTCTCTGCGCGGCTTCCTCTAAGGACAAGGGCTTCGAGGGCAGCGGCGGAAACAAAGAGGGCGCTTTCAAGGTTGGCAAGATGATCGCCGAAAAGGCTGCCGCTAAGGGCATAAAGGACGTTGTTTTCGACAGAGCCGGATATCTTTATCACGGCAGAGTTGCAGAGCTTGCTAACGGAGCAAGAGAGGGCGGTCTGAACTTCTAAGGTTCGGACGATCAACTAACAAGGAGGTAATACTTTTGGCAAACGCTAAGATAGACGCTTCTGCCATGGAGCTTACGGAAAAAGTCGTTGCAATAAACAGAGTTTCCAAAACCGTTAAGGGCGGACGTATTTTCAAATTTGCCGCTCTGGTGGTAGTGGGCGACGGAAACGGTACGGTAGGCTTCGGTATGGGCAAATCGGGAGAAGTTCCCGACGCTATCCGCAAGGGTATCGAGGACGCTAAGAAAAATCTGATCAAGGTATCCCTCAAGGGTTCCACAATTCCTCACGAGATCATCGGCGCATTCGGCGCAGGCAGAGTTCTTATGAAGCCTGCCGCTCCCGGTACCGGTGTTATCGCAGGCGGTCCCGTTCGTGCGGTAATCGAAATGGCGGGCATCAAGGATATCAGAACAAAATCCCTGCGTTCCAACAACGCGTGCAACGTGGTAAGAGCTACCATCAACGGTCTTGCTCAGTGCCGCAGCGCTAAGGAAGTTGCTGAGATCAGAGGCAAATCCGTTAAAGAAATTTTAGGTTAAGGAGGATAAGGACATGGCTATTAAAATCAAGCTTGTCAGAAGCCTCAACGGCGTTAAGAAGGATCAGGCTGCAACAGCTCAGTCGCTGGGTCTCCGCAAGATAGGAGACGTTACCGAGCAGCCCGACAACGACGCTACAAAGGGTAAGATCCACAAGATCGCCCATCTCGTAGAGGCCACCAAGGCATAAATTACGCAAGGAGGTGCGAAAGCTAATGAAAATTCACGAATTATCCCCCGCTGCGGGCTCCGTTAAGGACGTTAAGCGCGTAGGCAGAGGTCACGGTTCGGGCAACGGCAAGACCGCAGGCAAGGGTCACAAGGGTCAGAACGCACGCTCGGGCGGCGGAGTAAGACCCGGCTTCGAGGGCGGTCAGATGCCTCTCGCAAGACGTATCCCTAAGAGAGGCTTCAATAATATTTTCGCAGAAAAGATGACTGTCATAAACGTTTCCGACCTTGCAAAGTTCAAGGAAGGCACAGTTGTTGATACCGATATGCTCAAGGCTGCGGGTATCATCAAGAAAGCCGATAACGGCGTTAAAATTCTCGGTAAGGGCGAGCTGAATGTTAAGCTTACCGTACAGGCTGCCGCTTTCTCTGCGTCGGCAAAGGAAAAAATCGAGAAGGCAGGCGGGAAGGCTGAGGTGATGTAATGTGTTTAAGACCTTCAGAAATGCCTGGAAGGTTCCTGAGTTAAGGAGTAAGATCCTTTACACATTACTCATTATCCTCATATTCAGAATCGGCTGTCACGTTCCGGTTCCGTTTATTGATCCGAACGCTCTGGAGGAAATGTTCAAAGCTACGGACGGAAGCATATTCAGCTATATGAATATCCTGTCGGGCGGCGCGCTTTCTCAGGGTACTTTGTTCTCGCTGTCGATACAGCCGTATATTAACGCTTCGATCATAGTTCAGCTTCTGACCTATGCGCTTCCTCCTCTGGAAAACCTCCAGAAAGAGGGCGAGTCGGGAAGAAAGAAGCTGCAGCAGATCACAAGCTTTGTTTCGCTGGGTATCGCGCTGGTCATGGCTTACGCCTACTATATGACGCTTAAAGGCAATCATGTACTCAACTATACCGGCGGCTTTGCAGGCGTGTTCACAGCAGCGGTAATCGTTCTTGCGTTCACCGCAGGCGCAAGCCTTGTGATATGGCTCGGCAACAGGGTAAATGAAAAGGGTATCGGCAACGGTATCTCGATCATACTGTTCGCGGGTATCGTTTCAAGAGGTCCGGGAGCTATCATGACTATGTTTGTCAATGCAAATGAAAACAAGCACCTTTATATCGTAATACCTTTCGTATTGCTGGTGTTTGTGGCTATGATAGGCTTTATCGTTTTCATGAACGAGTCCGAAAGACGTATCCCGATCCAGTACGCAAAGCGCGTGGTGGGAAGAAAGCAGTACGGCGGTCAGAACACCCATATCCCTATCAAGATCGCAATGAGCGGCGTTATGCCTATCATCTTCGCGATGGCGATAATGCAGCTTCCGTCTACGCTGAGACTGTTTATCAACCCCGATAACACGACCAATCCCGACGGATTCTGGCACAAGTTCTATGTGGGATTCCTCAACTTCTTCAACTATCAGAGTCCCTGGTACGCGATACTTTATTTCCTGCTTATTATCGCGTTTAACTATTTTTACGTTTCAATGCAGTATAATCCGATAGAGATCGCCAATAATCTTCGTCAGAACAACGGCGGCATACCGGGCATACGTCCCGGAAAGCCCACAAGCGATTATATCCAGAGAGTTCTGGGCAAGATCACTTTGGTGGGAGCTTTCTTCCTCGGCGTTATCGCGATACTGCCTATATTCACGAGCCTTGCCATCAGGGGTCTGAATATCTCAATGGGCGGTACTTCGATCCTTATCGTTGTAAGCGTTGTTCTGGAAACCGTAAGAACGCTTGAATCACAGATGATGATGCGTCACCACAAGGGCTTCCTTGAATAAAGGAAGACCACCCTTGGACAGAGGGAGACACGGCGGGTCTCGGTCAAAAGCTCAGTTTGATGAAAACTTTTAAGGAGGATTTTTATGAACCTGATTTTATTGGGCGCTCCGGGCGCAGGAAAAGGCACACAGGCAGAGGTTATCAGCGATAAGCTTGGTATTCCTCAGATTTCTACAGGCAACATTCTCCGCGAGGCAGTTAAGAACGGTACGGACATGGGCGTTAAGGCAAAGGGCTTTATGGAAAGCGGCGCTCTCGTTCCCGACGAGGTGGTTATCGGTATCCTTAAAGACAGGATCGCTGAGGACGACTGCAAGAACGGCTTCATTCTCGACGGCTTCCCCAGAACGGTTCCTCAGGCTGAGGCTCTGGAGACCATGGGCGTGAACATCGACAAGGTGATCTCTCTTGAGGTTGCGGACGAGACTATTCAGGGACGTCTTTCGGGCAGAAGAGTATGTGAAAAGTGCGGAGCTTCCTATCATGTGGAGTTTAATCCTCCCAAGACTGAGGGCATCTGCGACAAGTGCGGCGGAAACGCTGTTCAGCGTAAGGACGACGCTCCCGAAACGGTTATCGAAAGACTTCGCACCTACCACGAGCAGACCGCTCCCCTTGCGGATTTCTACGACAAGAAGGGCAAGCTGGTCAAGGTTCAGGGTCAGGACGAGGTAAAGGCTACTTCCGAGCTTGTATTAAAAGCAGTAAATGCTTGAAAAGCTAAGAGAAGCGTGATTTATAATGATTAGTGTAAAATCAAAAGGCGAGCTGGAGAAGATGCGCAAGATCGGTACTATAACCGCAAACGCGCTTCACTTCGGCGGACAGTCTATAAAAGACGGAATGACGACCTACGAGCTTGACAAAATCATTCACGATTATATCGTACAGCACGGCGCAAATCCCTGTCTGGTAGGATACGGCGGATTTCCCGCTTCGTCCTGCATAAGCGTCAACGACCAGCTTATCCACGGTATTCCCTCCAAAAAGGTAAGGATCAGAGAGGGCGATATCGTAAGCGTGGACGTAAGCGCCGAAATGGACGGCTTTCACGGAGACACGGCTTACACTTTCGCCTGCGGAAAAATTTCCAAAGAGGCGGAGCAGCTGCTTAAAGTCACCAACGAAAGTCTCTACAAGGGCATTGAACAGGCTGTGCCGGGCAACAGAATAGGCGATATCGGGCACGCGGTGGAGAAATACTGCACCGCTTACGGATACAGTGTATGCAGAAAATATATCGGTCACGGAATAGGACGGAAGCTCCATGAGGACCCCGAGGTGCCGAACTTCGGCAAGGCGGGACACGGTCCGAGACTTGTGGCGGGTATGACGATATGCATAGAACCCATGATAAACGCGGTAGGCGAGGACGTAAGAGTTCTTCCCGACGGCTGGACCGTGGTTACAAAATCGGGTTCTCTTGCGGCTCATTTCGAGCATACGGTGGCTGTTACGCCCGATGGACCGGTCATTATGACCAAACCCACTCTTTAGCAAGAGCGGAAACCGGGATCAGGAGGTATTCTCTGTGGAAACAAGACCCGGAATGATGGTAAGGTCTTTGGCGGGCAGGGACAAGGGCAGCTTTATGGTCGTTGTCTCGGCGGCGGAGGGTTACGTTTTTCTGGCGGACGGCAAGGAGCGCAGGCTCGCGTCCCCGAAAAAGAAAAACGTCAAGCATATCGCCCCCACTAAAACCGTTATTGATCTATGCGATCTGACAGACAGAGGGCTGAGAGCCGCTGTCCGCAGATTT
>CAMWVO010000068.1 GCA_947177695.1 uncultured Clostridia bacterium | reverse complement strand
CGCGCGGTCTCGGGGGCTCGTATCTGTTAATACGCTCCTGTATAACAAAAACCCCCCGCTCAAAAAAAAAGGGGGTGCAGGGGGATTTCTCCCCCTGCCGCAAAGACTTTTGATGTGAGGTACGAATGTCAAAAGTCTCTTTGCGTTACTTTCGCCGAAAGTAACAAAGGCATGGGCGTTCCGCCCATATGAAAGGTAGTGATGCACATAGGAAAAACGATCAGCATTATCATAGGCAAAGGAAGTATTGATCACAACAACCGTGAGTTTATTGCACCAAATGTTGACAGCAGAAGAACATCAGAAAATATAACGCTAATTTGTGAAAATCTAAAAGATATTTATCATGAGATTTTTGATGAAGCTCTTTCCGAATACAACGCTAAACAGAAACGCAAAGACAGAATTATCAAGGATTACTATGAGCATATTTTTCATAGCAAGCAAGAGAAAGCTTTTTATGAGCTTGTTGTTCAGGTTGGAAATAAAGATGATACACCATGCGGCTCTGATGACGGAATACTTGCAGCACGAATTCTTGAACAGTTTGCAAAAGATTTTTCAAAGCGAAATCCCCATATAAGAGTATTCAACTCGGTAATTCATCTTGATGAAGCAACTCCGCATTTACATATTGACTTTGTTCCGTTTGCTACCGAACAAAAACGTGGTTTGTCAACAAGAAATTCTCTTTCCAAAGCATTGGAACAGCAAGGTTTTATTGCTAAAGGACAATTTGAAACCTCGTCCAAATTGTGGGTTGACAATGAAAAACAGCGGCTTGCGGAAATTATGAAGCAGTATGACATTGAGTGGGAGCAACTTGGAACCAATAATCCGCATTTGTCTGTTCTTGATTACAAAAAGCAAGAGCGATCAAGAGAAATCCTACGTCTTGAAAATAAAATCGAGTGTACAGATAAATTAATACATCACCGTGAGAAATTGCTTTCCGACGTAGAATCGGTAATTGATAAACTGGATAGTGAGTATCAGGAAAAGCAAGCAGCGGTTAAAAAGGCAGATGAGGAGCTTTATGTGAAAAATGCGGCACTCACCAAAATAACCGCTGTTCTTGCCGACAATAATGCTCTCCTTGAATCTAATGCCGAGAAAATTACAAGAATCAAGGATATTGACAGCATTGAAACAGGCAAAACTGTATTCGGCGGTAAGATTACAATTTCGCAGGAGGATTATGTAAATCTTACCGACATTGCAAAAAAGCAGATTGCTGCGGAGAGCCAAGAAAGTGAGTTGTCCGCAGAGATTGAACTACTTAAACAAAACAATTCCGATTTATCTAATGAAAATGTTAATCTCAAAAAGGAAATCAAAGCGATAAAATCTCTGCGGGAATCACTTAGTACGGCTTTTAGAGAGATTGAAGATTGGAAAAAGAAATATCAAAAAGCAATTAGCTTTTTGGAAAGACTTGGATTGAAGCAGCAATTTGAGCAATTTTTGACCCCCAAAAAACAAAAAATACATAGATAGAGGTATTATTAGCGTTAAATGCCAATAATGGGATTTAACGCTTATTTTATAGGAAAATACAAAAATTTTCTTGAAAGAAATACTATTTTGTGGTATAATGTAAATAATTTAACAACATGTTTTAAAGGGGCGTATATAAAAATGATTCGTAAAGTTTTCTGTATATTTTGCCTTGCAGCAATATTTTCAATTACTATTGCGGCTTTGCCATATAATGTAAATGCTGCTGATAAAAATATAACTATTAATGGTAAGATATACGAATTTGATGAAAAGAGCGAATATGAAGTATCTTCGTCAGAACCTGTTCTTAATGCCAATGCTTCGGGCAAGTTTTCTATATCGGGAAATATTATGAATAGTACCGAAAAAGACAATATATCCACATTTAAAGTCGCAGACGGAAGCTCGCTTTCTTTTACCTATGCATATAATGACTCTTTGATGAACACCACAGGCACTAACGAACACTTAACAAATGACAATAAAAAATTAGTTGACAATATTGAACTTGAAGAAAAAATTCAAAATGGTGCTGTAATTCTGCAAACATCATTGGACGGTAAAAAATGGACGGTAAACTATAAGCAGACGAATGTTTTTGAGAATACTCCCATTCATGAGGCTTTTTATGAAACAAACGATATACAGCTTTTGAATGGCTGTTATTACCGAATTATCGTTGCCTATAAAACCGAAAAAGAAATTGAACCGTCAAAATTTTTGTGGGCTGATATAAAGAATTATGAATACAAAAAATATGCGGAGGTTTATGAATTTTACGCGGTATACAGAAATTCGGGAGAAAGTACGCCTCACGATAATGAACGCACATTCACCCTTGGAGAAGTAACAAATACGGGAACATCTAACGGTTATTCGGGTTCAAATCCTTTAACAGCTAAAGACCCTCATTATGGTTGGGAACTCGGCAGCTTCAAAATAAGTGGTTTTACGGAAAACAATGATAACATATTTCTGAAAAATGTTGATGACAAAATAACTCTTTGGTTTAATTTTAAAGAAAATATTGATATTGACAGACTTAATGGAAACGATAAGCTTTCAATTGCTAATGATGACAGCGGTTACGATCAATATTTCCAGACGAAACCAACAGATATGGGACGAGGTACTTTGATAATCAGATATACCGATTATCAGGGAGTAAAGCATGAACCGATAATATACACTAATTACCTTGAGGCTATATCTTCGGCAAGCGCAGATATAAAGGTACGAGTTTTTGAGGAAGGCGATTATGAGGTCGCTCTCGATTACAAAATTAAAAATAATAAGTTTATAGACACATATGAAGATTACAGAATATTTTTTACATTTAAAATCAGAAATGGAAATTGCATGGCATTCCCTCGTGAGGTTGGCAGTACAAGAGAGCTTAAGAACAGTTCTGTTTCTGAAAATGGATTTTATCTTGATTTGGCAAAATCACGTTACCTTAAAATAAATGTTGAAATGGCACGTTGGACAAAAGGTGCTGACGGATACACCGAAGATGTCCGTTATAATCGTCCTGCCAAAGACGGCGACCAATATACCGAAGAGGGAATTTACACAATTAAAGTCAGCAATCCCTCAACAGAAGAAAATACAATAAAGAAAATTTATGTAGGAAGCGACAGCGTGCTTATTGCTTCAATGAATGAAAAAAACAAATCTTATACAATTAACGATATTGCAGCTCTTGTTGAACAGGGAGCAGAAATACAAAGTGACGGTACTATTATACCTCCAAAGCCGCCCGAAACAGAAGCTCCTGTTACAGAAACGGAAACAATAACAGAAATTTCCGAAACTTCTGTCGAAACAGTTACTGAAACAGAAACAACGATAACTTCCGAAACATCTGTTGCAGAAGAATCTGAAGAAATTGAAGCTATTCCTGTGTCGGCTGAAGCAACTCAAAACAGCGGTTCATCATTTGCTTGGATATTCATAGTTATTGTTGTTTTCGCTGCTGCGGGAGGAATTCTGATATATATGCAGAAAAACAAAAAGGAATAAAAAAGATTTATCGGAGGCTATATTTATGAAAAAACTGGCTGCTTTTATGCTTTCATGTGCATTTTTCTTAACAAGCTGTTCGACTGGAAATATTGCAAATCAATCATCGGCAACCGAACCCGTTGTTTCTGAAACTACACAAGCAGAAAGCATTGCAAATACAGAATATGAAAGTGTCTCGACAAACGAAACCAATACAGAGATTCTCGAAGAAGAAACCGAATATACAGTAACCGAGAATATTATTCAGGCAAATGATATTCCCGAATTTTTAGACCTTGACGACCCAGACTTGTTAAGATATGTTGAGGACAGCGTATACGCTGATTTAATTACACAGCTTAATGATGACGATTATTTTGTAGAAAATGTAAGTGCAGTATATGTTTCAAAAGAATATCTTGAAGAACTGGCGTACAATTCGCAGTCAAATATTTATTTTGGATACACGCTTGATGGGCTTGAAGAACAGTTTCAAGGCACAAAGTTTGTATTTGATTTAGGTGACAACGGTCAGACAGTTGTACACGAATTTGAAGAATATGACGATACTTACGATAAGGTTATTAAAAATGTTGCAATAGGTACGGGCGTAATTTTGATTTGTGTTACTGTTTCCGCAGTATCGGCGGGAGTTGGAGCTCCTGCTGTAAGCGTAATATTTGCGGCTTCTGCTAAAACGGGAACAATGTTCGCTTTATCATCTGGAACAATAAGCGGTGTTACGGCAGGAGTTATAAAGGGAATTGAAACCAAGAATTTTGACCAAGCAATTAAAGCTGCCGCTTTAGAGGGCAGTAACGGTTTTAAATGGGGAGCTATTGGCGGTTCGATTGCTGGCGGTACAGGTGAAGCTATTAAACTTTACGGAGCAGCACGAAATGGACTTACCATGAATGAAGCGGCAGCTATTCAAAAACAATCCAAATATCCATTAGATGTAATCAAGCAGTTAAGCAGCATGGAACAGTATGAAGTTTGCAAGGATGCAGGATTGACAGCTGAAATGATAAACGGAAAAACATCTTTAATTCGTAATATAGACTTAAATTTTGTCGACGAGGCAACGGGATTGACAAATTTGGAAAGAATGCAAAAAGGACTTGCAGCGCTTGATCCAACCGGAGTGCCTTATGAATTGCATCATATAGGTCAAAAAGCAGATTCAACACTTGCCATACTCACAAGAGCGGAACATAGATTGGGTGACAGTTACGGTATTTGGCATGAATTGGTTGGTGAATCTGAAATTGATAGAATAGCTTTTGATAAAATACGATCTGAATTCTGGAAGAGCATGGCTAAAATATTTGTTCAATAAGGAGTAATTTACTATGAGCATCATTGTTGAAACCTTAAAATCAAAGTTACTTTTAAATTCACCTAATATAGTTTCAGAAGAAGAAATTTATAATGCGGAAGAGATACTATCACTCAAATTTGCAAAAGAATACAAAGATTATTTATCTGAATTTGCCTATGCTGTATTTGATGGACATGAATTAACTGGAATATGTAAAATTTCGCGTCTTAATGTTGTTGACGTAACATTAGAAGAACGTAATTACAACAATGTTCCAAATGATTGGTATGTTATAGAACAAGCCAATATCGACGGAATTGTTATATGGCAGTCAAAAACAGGAGAGATTTATCAAACTGCGCCTAACTCTGAGCCTATTAAGCTTTGTGATTCGTTAAGCGAATATATCTATATTTGATTATATATACCGTTTTTTCTTGACCTTTTACTGCATTTATGGTATAATATTATTAAGGTATAAGTTAGTTATTACCGCACAAATCATGTGGCAACAATATGGCAACAAAAAATCGGATAGACCATAATTTATGGATAATTCAAATAATACGAATATCACGAGCTAAATTACATAAACAAAATTGTTTAAAGTAAGTTTATCGGGAGCGAGTGGGAATGACAGGACAAATCCCCGCAAACCTTGTTAAATAAAGGTTTTGCGGGGATTTATAATTCTTTTTGAGTACAATTTGAGTACAAATTTTCATCTCGCCCCTCTATTATGCCCCTCGTCAATAACATAAGATAATCTGTAACCGTCTAATCGCTTGTCGAGGATTTCTTCAAAATCAAGTCCCACCTTGTCGGCAATGTATTCTCCGACTTCGTAAAGCAGCTTGCTGTTTACAGCAGAAATTACAATAATTTTCCTATGCGTCCTCTTAATTGGAAATCTCCTGCAAATTATACTAATGCTTTCTTAACTTTCGGCGAACTTTTCTAAAATCTTTGTAACGCTTCATTGACAAACCTACAATATTTACAAAGTTCTTGACAAGTTGAAATAAATCTGATATACTTACAACAGAGCCATTCAAGACTGAAAGTGCTAACCGTTTATCGGCGAACGCTGCGCGCTTGAATGGTTCTAAAGAGCCGCTTAGGACTGAGCGAGCTAGCGGGTTTCCGTGAACTCTATGTGCCTAAGCGGTTCTATTTTTATTTTTCAGCTTGACATTTGCAAAAGGTTATGTTATAATGTTATTAAGCTGATAATTGTGTTCGCCTCGGGGAAATATACCCCTATGGAAAGAAGCATTTTATTAGCTTTTTCTTTACTGATTGATATAATTTGAGTAATTTACTTGACATTTGCCTTAAAGTATATTATAATGTCATTAAAGCAGACCACTGTATCGCATATGGACTTGGGGAATTGGACCCCTATGTTCGCGAGCACATCTGCTTTTTTGTATTTATAGCTAAAATATCAGATAAACGTTATGTCCATATTTCTTCTTCTAATAAAAAAATGGACAAGAAACCTTGCCCATAAATGATTGCTTTTTAGTTCGCCATTTTTACAAGCTGCGAAGCACTTACGATAAAAAGTTCGCCATTTTACGAGCTGCGAAGCACTCACGATAGAAATCTCGCATTTTACAAGCTGCGAAGCACTTACGATAAAAATCTCGCATTTTACGAGCTGCGAAGCACTCACGATAGATGAGCAATCAAACATCTTTACGCTTATTATAATCTATGTGTATTGTTTTGTCAAGTGTTTTTATAAAAATAAAAGGGCAAAAAATTGCCCTTCTTATGATTGTTTTTAGTCTGCCCTTAATGGTGGTGAGCACCACTTATCCAAGTCTGCCCTTATTGGCGGTGAGCGCCAATAGAATGTACAATCACACAAAACATTCAAAGCTTGTACAAGCTTCCTTAATTATTATACTACGAATCAACAGCTATGTCAAGCATTTTAAAACAAATGAGGATAGAAAAATCTATCCTCATTGCTATTGCTTTTTAATCCCGTATTTTTAATGAGAGCAGCGGAACGCTCACAGACATAATCCCGCCTTTTTGATGAGAGCAGCGGAACGCTCACAGATATAATCCCGCATTTTTAGTTAGAGCAGCGGAACGCTCACAAGATGAGCAATAACATCATTCATCTATATTTTCGATTTTGTCAAGTGTTTTAAAAAATAAAGGAGCAATTCAAAAGAACTGCTCCCTTTCGGTAATTATATTATATACGATATTTTTGATTTTGTCAAGTATTTTTACAAAAATAAAGGGACAAAAAACAGGCTTTATCATAAGCTGTAGATAACCATTTTGTCCGTTTCAAGCTCTTCAATAAATCTTTTATGCAAAGGATCGTTTCTGCTTCTGTTGATTTGTTCCTCTGTAACTAAATCCACATCTTTTTCAAAGGTTTCTCTTAAATCTTCATAAAATCCAAAAAACTTAAGTCCCTCTAAGTTATCAGTACTAACAACTAAATCTATATCGCTTTCTTCGACAGCTTCACCTCTTGCGTATGAACCGAACAAGTAAACCTTGTCTACTTTATATTTTTCTGCAATAGGCCGTATTTTTTCAGTAAGCTCTTCCGGTTTATATACGCCCATAACAATATCACCCTTAATTAAATATAAATGCATCTTTTTTATTTATTATATTATATTTTTAATTAAAAGTCAATATAATTCATAATAAAAAGAAGCCTTGTTAAACACAAAGCTTCTTCCGTACATTTTCTTTCAGCAAAAGCCTAAGCCAAGTTGAAGTTTCACTGTACAACCCCTCCCGCAAGCTCAGTGAAACAGAGCAACGTTGGCACGCCATTTCACTTCATCGCTTCACAGACCCGCTACGGCTGTTAAGTTTCATCGGGCTGACCGAAAACTCTTGTTTTCTGACAGCATTTCCGCTGCTGATTATATTATATATAATTTATTCTGTTTTGTCAATGTGTTTCAATAAGATTTTTTGAGTTTTTTGCTTATTAACTTTGTCTGTAATTGAAAAAAATATTTATTTTGACTTTTAGGTATTGACAATATTTTTACTTTGGTGTATAATAATATTACAGTCAAGATCGTTTAAGCCCTTGGGGAATTGTAGCCCAAGCACACTGAACATTCCTTGGCTTTTATTTTATCTTTTCCGCCTAAACGTCCGGTGATTTCTGAACCTTCATAAAAATTTTATCATATAACTTGACATGATTGCAGAATTGTGGTATACTTGCCTTAGTAACATCTGTTGAAGTATCCGTACTCGCATTTTGCGGGATCGCGTGGGCTTGACCGCCC
>CAMWVO010000067.1 GCA_947177695.1 uncultured Clostridia bacterium | reverse complement strand
AAAGTGCGGACTTGCGTACCCGAAAGTTAGGCACACTTGTTGACGAAATGAACGACCTTGCCCAAGATGCGGACGGTGACAAAATGGCAAGCGTAATAGCCGCCTCGAACGGCTTGTGCGGCGTACTAAACAGCGGACAAGGAAACAAGTCAGCAAGCGAATTTACCGAAATTCTAAAGAATTTATATGATACATCAGCAAGTGCAAATATGCTTTTCAATTACATAATTTTCTTTGTTATGACAAATTTCAACCTCAAACACAAATCATTAAGCGGCGAATTTCATTTATCGGTAAAACAAATGAAAAAATCTGCTGAACGATTTGCGGAGCAGTACAATGCCTGTATTTCGGATATGCTCCTGCCGTTCAGAAATCTCCCGACCGTTCCAGAGGAAAACGTTCGATATTGGAACATTGATAAGCAAATAAATTCGGAGAAAAACGACTTGATTTTACACGTCTATTCTTCACATTCAAGCGGAACGTGGCGGACGGGATATGCCGCCGATAACTCTTTTATGGCTATTCTGCGTGTTTATGTGGACGTATTAAATCAGGCGAATGTTGTTGTCCGTAACTGCACTATTTGTCATAAGCTGATTTTATCCGACAGAGCGAACGTGTCTGAAATATGCGGCAGAGAGAAGTGCAGGAAAGAACAGCACCGACTTGCCACAAATGCAGTACGGAAAAAGAACAAAGATAACCCTATTCAAGACTTATATGATATATTTTCTCGAAACTGCTCCAATCTGCGGAGAAAACTTGGTAAAAACAGTACCGCCCGTGAAAAATTTGATATTGAATTTAAGAAAATCCGTTCCGAAGCACTTAAAATGAAAAAAGGACTATCCGAGGATAGTCCGAAACAGAGTATATATGAATATTCCGAGTTCCTTAGGGTCAAGGAAGATGAGCTTAGGAAGTTGGCAGGGTTGTTATTAAAGACAAGTGACAGCTAACTGTTCATTTGCAATTTGCTGTTAATATTGTGCGGTTTTCTTATATGAAATTGTGCAAGCATACAAAATAAAAATTTCTACGAAGAATTTGACGTAATTTTTCTTTCTGCTGATGCTTCCCACGACAGTATGAACGTCATTCAGATTGATTTGTCAAATATGCCAATTCTCTGTAAGGGAAATAACGTTATTTATACAACGCACCAAAAATCTATTAAACCTATTGACAATATAAGAATTGAGATGTATTATTATAGAATAGTAAAACTGATTTTGATTTTTACTTAAATAATTTTAAACATTAAATTAATAAGAGAGGTAGCATATATGCATAAGCTTGAAAATGAAATCAGCAAGCTTACCGCTGATATCCTTTCCGACTATGAAGCCGGCAGGGATATAGACAATATCAATACTTTCGATCAGCCTAAAAAGGACGTTATTATAGAAATTATAAATAAGCTCCGCAATATAATATTTCCGGGTTTTTTCAAAAACGGAACATATCGCATCTATACCGTAAGAAATAATACGACAATGCTTTTGGAAGACGTGCTGTTTAATCTTATAAGGCAGATATCTATCGTTCTGCGCTATAAACCCGAATTTGAAAATAGGGACGAAGCGGATATTTCCGACGAAGCAGAGCGGCTTGCCATAAGCTTTCTCGCTACTATTCCGAAGATACGGGAATATGTGGATACAGACGTTCAGGCAGCATTCGACGGCGACCCTGCCGCATTCAACAAGGACGAGATAATCTTCTCTTATCCCGGACTTTTTGCCGTTATGGTAAACAGGATCGCCCACGAGCTTTATCTGCTGAATATACCGCTTATTCCAAGAATTATGACAGAATATGCTCACAGCATTACAGGAATTGATATTCACCCGGGAGCGCAAATAGGAAAATATTTCTTTATTGATCACGGCACGGGGATCGTTATCGGCGAAACTACCGTTATCGGAGATAATGTTAAAATTTATCAGGGAGTAACTCTCGGAGCACTTTCCACAAGAGGCGGACAGAAACTCAAAAGCCAAAAACGTCACCCTACGATTGAGGATAACGTCACAATTTATTCGGGGGCGTCTATTCTCGGCGGTGAAACCGTTGTGGGCAAAAACGTTGTTGTGGGAGGAAATGCTTTTATCACAAAATCCATACCCGACGGAGCAAAGGTCAGCATAAAAAATCAGGAACTGCGCTATAATTACGACACCGCAAACCCCATACAGCGCGCGGAACTGGAACAGGACGAAAGCTGGTTTTATGTGATATGATCCTAATAACCAATAAAAGTGAACAAAAAATCTGCACAAAAATCATATAAAAAAGTTAAAACTTTTCGAATTTTTGTGCAGATTTTTTATTAGTATGATACGGTAAAATAATTATATTACATATTGGTCTGTCAGAAGCTCGCTCTGCCATTCAAGCATATCAGCTAAGGTAATTCCCTCCAGCACATCGTTTATTGCGGTATCAAGCTTCTGCCATAAACGGTAGCTTACGCAATATCCTCTGTTCTCACAGACAACACCGTTTTCTCCCACACAGTCAGTCGGGGACAGATCCCCCTCAACGGTTTTCAAAATACAGCCTACCGTATATTCTTTCGGCGAAGATTTCAGAACATAACCTCCGCGAGAACCCTTAAAGCTTTTTACCAGCGCAGCTTTCTGCAAAACAGCCACGATCTGTTCCAGATATTTTTCTGAAATATTTTGCCTTTTGGCAATGTCTTTAAGCTTCACAGGCTCACCGTTATTGTATGTGGCGAGATCAAGCATAAATTTTATTGCGTTTTTTCCTCTTGTTGATATTCTCATAAGCTCCTCCTGCGTATATTACAGCAAATCATTTATTACCGTTATTTTTCAGCAAGAATGAGCTGCGCCACAAGCTCTGCGCCCTTTATCAGTTCTTCCGTTTTGGTGTACTCATGCACGGAGTGTACGTCGTACATTCCGCAGGAAAGAACGATACCGCTTATTCCATGCTTCATAAAATTGTGGTTATCGCTTCCGCCGAATGTGGAAACTAACTTTCCGTCAAATCCAAGCGTTTCACAGGATTTAAAAAATCTTTTTGTTACGGGAGCGTTTTCAGGAACACGATACGCCTCCATGTGGACAATAACGTCAATGCTGAACTCAGCGGATGCGCGCTCCGCTTCCTCCGAAAAGATTTTTTTCATCTCATCAATTTGCGCCAGTGCCTTGTCGTGACGGAAGCTCCTTACCTCGCCTGTGCAGACGCATTTTTCGGGTACGATATTTGTTGCCGTTCCGCCGCCGATTGTTCCGATATTAAATGTAGTTTCCTCGTCAATATGTCCCTGCTTTAACCTGCTGATTGCCTTACTCATAACTGCCACGGCGTGAATGCCGTTTTCGGGTGCAAAGCCTGCGTGTGAAGCTTTGCCCGTTATCTCTGCTTGAAATGATATAAGGGACGGCGCACAAACCGCCGCACTCCCCACATCTCCGCTTAAATCAAGCACATACGCTTCTTTTGCTTTTATTTTGCCGAAATCAAATTTATCCGTGCCCTTGAGGTAAACCTCTTCACCTATTGGAAATAAAACCTCAACATCCCTGTGCGCTGTACCTGATTCTTTTATGCATCGTATTCCCTCCAGTATTTCGGTAAGTCCCGAAACGTCGTCTGCGCCAAGAACGGTATCGCCTTCGCTTGTGATCATTCCGTCATCGTGAAATATTGTTTTTTTGCCGATACCTGGGGATACAGTATCCATGTGCGCGGAAAAAAGAACAGGGTCGCCATTCACGCTGCCAGGCAGATATCCGTATATATTTCCCGCATTTCCGCCGTAAGCATTTCCTGCGCTGTCCTCGTACACTTCAAATCCTATCGCTTTCAGCTTGTCTGTCAGAATGTCAGCAATATGTCTCTCCCCGAAGCTTAGCGTGTCAACAGATACAAGCTCTGCAAATTCATTTTCAATTCTTTTTTGATTTATTAATATTTCCATTTTATAACTCTTTTCTGAAGCTTTGCAACAAGAATATTCAGTATTGTTATTACAACAGCAATATAAATTATGCCCGCGATAACTCTTGTATAATCTGCGTAATCAGAATATTTTTTCACGAAATATCCCAGTCCTGCGCTTGCTCCCAGCATTTCGGCGCCCGTAAGGCAAAGCATTGCGGAAGTCAGGGACGCCGATAATCTTCCTATAACATCAGGGAGAGAATACGGCAGGATAACCTTAAAAAGCATAACCGGTGCGGAAACATTCATTACCCTTGCGGAGTCTATGATCTTCTTGTCAATGCTTCCTACCCTTGATATCATACTCATAAAAGCGGGCCAGAAAACTGCCGAAAAGATAACAAATACAGACGCCGCCCGAAAGCTTGGCATTGCCGCAACAACATAAGGAGTATACACAAGCGGCGGAATGCTGCTGATGACCTTTGTTATCGGCAGCATAGTTTCGCGGAGACGTTCAACATACCCCACAAAAAGTCCGCCGAAAACACCGAGCAGCATTGCTGTTCCGATGCCTTGGAGCAGAATACTCATCGAGCTTAACAGCCCCTCCAGCATATCGCCCCTGTTAAGGTAAAAAATACAAAAAACATTTTCGGGAGGCGGCACAAGCACAGGGTGAGCAATACCTGCGACCACTGCCAGCTCCCATATAATAAAGAATGAAAATATTACCGTTACGATGTCGGAAACGCTTTTTTTGCCAGTCCTGAAATGCTGTATCAGATACAAAGCTTCAATAACTGTAATTACTGCTGCAAATGCCGCAGGGGATTGTACAGACATGGCTTTCGGCGCAAAAAATACAATTCCGAGCAGTGCTGCAAATAATATATTAGTGCGTATCAGACCAGCCGTCATATTACCACCTCTTCTCCGCCGATTTGCGTTGCGACCATTTTGTAAAACAGTCCCATAAGGGTGTTGTGCAGCTTCGTATAGGTATTGTTTCCCACAAGGGAGGCTTTGGTTCTCGGCTTTTCAATATCTACGGTAATATCCGCCTGAATTTTTTTGTCGTCTATATAGATGATCCTGTCTCCAAGCAGGATCGCCTCTTCGATATCATGTGTCACAAACAGCACTGTCTTTTTTTCTTCCCTTGCAAGCAGTCCTATAAGCTCCTGAAGCTCCTGACGGTTTTTGGGATCGATCGCACCGAAAGGCTCGTCCATAAGAAATATCTGCGCGTTTGCCGCAAGCACCTTTGCTATAGCAACTCTTTGCTGCATACCTCCCGAAAGCTGAGCGGGGTACTTGTCAAAGGTGTCCTCAAGCCCTACCTTGGCGAGGTACTCCCTTGCGGTCGCCGCAAGCTCCTTGCCGCTGCCCTTGCATTTATTCTGCTTCATTGCAAACACAATATTGCCAACCGTTGTAAGCCACGGGAACAGCGAATAATGCTGGAACACAACGCCTCTGTCCGTACCGGGTCCGCTTATTTCGCTGCCGTCTATGTATATTTTCCCGCTGCTTGGCTTGTTAAGTCCCTCAATAACGCTTAGGAGCGAGCTTTTTCCGCAGCCGGACGGACCTATAATGCAGACGAATTCTCCCTCTTTTACCGACAGGTCTATATTTTCTAAAGCAACATAGCTGCTGTTTGCATCGCGGTATTCAAGCGTCAGTCCCTTGATCTCAATTTTATCCACAAAAGCTCCTCCATTGCTGCTGCTCATTCCGCCAATGACGGGAAAAACGAATCATTCGGATTTTCATTGATAAGCTCTGTAAGAGCCTGCTCGTAAATATCCGTCGTTATGTGATTTTCAATATCAATGCTGCCTGTAAAATATCCCGCGTTCACAAGCGAATTGTAGTAATCAACAATGCCGTCCTTATTCGGAGCGATCGTCATGACCGTCCTGTTTTCAAAAAGGTATGAGTATACATATTCTTCGGTTTGATCTGAATATTCCGCAAGATATTTTACAATAGCGTCTCTGTTGGCTTCGTCCTGATAGTACTCCAAAGCCTTTATATTTGCTTTTGTAAATGCAATAAGCTCATCTCTTTTATCGGTAAGGGTCTTTCGGGAAGTGACCTGACGGCAGCATACATACATCGGTTCAAGCTCTCCGACCTCGTAAACAACGTCCACAGAATCGGAATATTTCGCCGCAAATTCGGCAGGGAGGAAACCAAGCTGCGCTTCGCCCTTGTTTACAGCCTCCGCAACGTTTACCTGACTGTCAACCTCCATGACCTTAATGTCGTTATCAACGTCAATGCCGAGCTTAAGGAGGTAGCTTCTCGATACTACCCATGCGGAATCCGCTCTTACTGTAGCGATCGTAATATCGTGATAATTGCCGAAATCCTTGTATGTTTCAACATTTTCTGGCTTTGAGATTATTGCGCCGCCCTCGGCAGCCGTACCTGAAAAGATGACCAGATCTGAACCGTTTGCAATAAAGTTAAGGTCAGGTACGATACCCGTTCCCCATATATCGACCTCGCCCTTACTAAGGCTTATGGAGGTGAGAGCCGCCGTTGCGTCCGCCACTTCGACAAGCTCTACGTTAACGCCCTCCTGTTCGTAGTATCCCAAATGGTCGGCAAGCAGCACCACCGCCGTGCGGATAGTACCCGGAGTAACGCCGAATTTTAACGTACCCAAAGCTTCGTCGTTGGTTTCCTTGTTTCCGCAGCCGCCGAGTATTCCTCCAAGCAGGATCGCCGACAGCGACAGACTAATGATTTTATTAGCTTTCTTCATTTTAATATTGCTCCTTTTGTTTATTTATTCGTATAGATCGGACGAGAGGTATCTCTCGCCCGAATCAGGAATAATTACGATAATATTTTTACCCTTGTTTTCGGGTCTTTTGGACACCTGAACCGCAGCCCATAAGGCAGCTCCCGCAGAGATTCCAACAGATATACCCTCGCGCCTTGCGCTGAATCTTGCAAGCTCGTAAGCGTCCTCGTCCGTTACCGTGATCACCTCGTCAAAAAGGTCTTCGTTTGTTACGGGGGGAGTAGCTCCTCCGCCTATGCCCTGTATCTTGTGCGGTCCGGGCTCACCGCCCGAAAGAACGGGACTTCCCGCAGGTTCAACTGCGATAATCTTGATATCGGGATTTTTGTGCTTGAGATATGCGCCTGCTCCCGAAATAGTGCCGCCTGTCCCCGAAGCCGCAACCAATATGTCCGCCTTTCCGTCGGTATCCTCCCATATTTCAGGACCTGTCTCCGAATAATGGATGCGGGGATTATCGGGATTGCTGCCTTGCCCGGGTACAAAGGAATTTGGTATCGCAGCGGCTAATTCGGCAGCCTTTGCTCCTGCTCCTGCCATATTGTCCTTTCCTGGAGTAAGCACAACCTCCGCGCCGTATGATTTAAGAATACGTATACGTTCCTCACTCATATTGTCTGGCATTGCGATAATTGTCCTGTACCCCTTTGCCGCGGCAGCCATAGCAAGACCTATTCCCGTATTTCCGCTTGTACTCTCGATAATTACGTCCCCCGATTTTAGCTTTCCGCTTTTTTCAGCGCCCTCTATCATACTTTTGGCAGTCCTTGCTTTTACGCTGAAGCTTGGGTTCATAAATTCCAGCTTGCCGATGATTCTGCCGACAGTTTGAAAATGCTTCTCAACAGCATGAAATTCAACCAGCGGAGTATGCCCTATCAATTCCAGAATATTGTCGTATACCTTAGCCATAGCAATGCTCCTTTAAATTCGTTTTTCTGTCATTACACAGCAAAATTCCCCGCTGCCCGAACGCTTTGAATAGTCGGGGACATACCCCAATTTTTTATAAAAGCCGAGAACCGCCTCCCGCGAATTGATGAGTACCTTTGTAACGCCTTTTGACTTCATACATCGTTCCGCCTCAGCAATACCTGCTTGTCCGAAATGCTTTCCGCGGTATTCTTCAAGTGTCGCAACTCTTTCAATCTTTCCCGTGTCTGCGTCAAGATAATGTATCCTGCACGTTGAAACGGGTCTATCGCCGTCCATGACGAGTATGTATTCATGGACGGGAGCGTCCTCGGAAAATTCAGCGGGAAAACCGCAGCCGAAGCCGTCACACATCGCTCTTGCCCTGACATAGTACACAGCGGCTATCTGCCACTCCTCCGTTACTTTAAATGCTTACATTTCGGCACGACCGA
>CAMWVO010000066.1 GCA_947177695.1 uncultured Clostridia bacterium | reverse complement strand
GTATGATTTTTGTGCAGATTTTTTATCTACACTTTTATTGGTGATTAGTATTAAAAGCCCTTTTCTTTCAGACCTGAAACAATGTTCAGATAAAAGTCTGTGATATCTCCGCCGCCGCTGACGTCAAGACGGCTTCGGCGCATATCAACCTCGTCGCAGTGGGAAATGCCCCGTCTGCCCGCGCCCCTGTAGACGCCTCCGAAGTTAGTCCACTTAACAGCCCTCGGAGCAAGCAAGCCGTCATTTTCGCCCTCTACCGCGTGTACCGCAAGCCATGGGATACACATGGTGATATCCGAGAAAAAGCCGTTCATCACGAACCCGAAGCTTTGGTAATAGACCCTCGGATCGTCGGGATTTGCTGCATTGAAGCTGTCCGCGGAGGAAGTCCTGAACATATCCACCGCGCTGTAGGTGTCGGGATTTTTGTCACCCGCGAGCCTGAACCACAGATCGGCGGCTTTGCAGCCAAGCTTCACCGCGGGAGCGGGTATCTTCATAAGCTTGTCAACGGTCAGCGAACCGTTGTGGGGCGTGGAAAGGGTAGTCAGCGAAGCTACCCTGTCCCCGAAGCCCATTGAGGAAATAAGATACCGTGCTTCAAGTCCGCCCTTGGAGTGAGCTATAATGTTGACCTTTTCCGCGCCCGTCTCCGCCAGTACTGCCTCCAGACGGGGCTTCAGCTGTTCCGCATTGCTTTCCACCGAGCCGCTGCTGTCCTGTCCGCCGAAAAAGACCCGCGCGCCGTTTTCTTCAAGAACCTTGGGTATCCTGCCCCAGTAGCAAAGATGTCTGCGGTCGCGGAAACCCATTCCGTGAACCATAAAGATCGGGTATATGGTATCTGCTTTCATAAGGCTGCCTCCTCTATGTGGTATTATATTATACATTATATAGTATAATTGGCAGATTGTCAATACCCATTTGCACTTTTTCGGCATCACGGAGGTCAGCTTCATGCAGATAAACCGCGATATGGGTTCCCGTTTTAGCATTTTAACCAGTTTTAGTTTACATAATATACATATATGTACAAAAATTATCAATGCGATTGACACTGACTATTGAAGTGTGCTATAATTATGGTGTATGACAGACGGTTTGCAAGCACGCTTTTTTCGGACTTGTCAAGCCGCTGCGGTTCTCTTTTCCGGCACGTGATTTTTTCACACGATCTGTGTTCACATAAATTTAATTTAGGAGGATCTATATGGAACAGACACTGAACTACGGAAGCTATTCCGCCTATAAGCGGACCGTCTCGGAGCTTACGGAAAGTCTTATCCAGCTGAAAGAGTACAGCGAGGATATCGGATTGGTACATACCGCGAAATCCATAGGCGATACCGTGGAAAAAGTCGCAAACGACCATTTTGAAGTGGCTATCGTCGGCGAATTCAAGCGCGGAAAAAGTACCCTTATCAACGCTCTGCTGGGACAGGAGGTACTGCCTGCGGACGTTCTCCCCGCCACCGCTACCCTCAACAGAGTTACATACAGCGAGACCCCTTACGTTATGGTGGAATACAAGGACGGCGGCACCGAGCGCGTGGACATAAACAAGCTTGCCGACTATGTTACAAAGCTTTCCTACGAATCGGAAATGAAAGCCGAGACCGTTAAGCAGGCTACCGTTTACTACGACACATCCTTCTGCAAAAATAACGTGGATATCATCGACACTCCGGGTCTTAACGACGACGAGCAGATGACCAACGTTACCCTGTCTATCCTCCCCGAAATAGACGCGGCTGTTTTCGTTATCAGCGCCAACTCTCCGTTCTCTCAGTTTGAAAAGGAATTTCTTGAAAAGAAAATGCTTTCCAGCGATATGGGACGTATCATCTTCGCTGTAAACTGCTTCGGCACTTTCTCCAAGGAGGACGAGGACAGAATTGTCGAGACCGTTGAAAAGCGTATCGGCAGCTACGTTATGGAAAAGGCTAAAGCCGTTATGGGCGAGGACTCCAAGGAGTTCGCGGTCTACAAGCGTAAAATAGGCAAGCCCAAGGTAATCGGCGTGTACGCCAAGAAAGCTCTCATGGCTAAGGAATCGGGCAACGCCGCTATGCTGGAGGAAAGTAATTTCCCAACATTTGAAAAGGTTCTGGAGACCATGCTCACGCAGGAGAGAGGCGTTATCACCCTCCAGATACTGGCAAACAAGATAATCAGCTCAGGCTCGGAGCTTATCAATTCCATTATTATCCGCGAAAATTCCCTTATGATGGAAACCGACGAGTTCATGGACAAATACACCGCCGCCATCGAGGAGATCGACGATATCCGTACCAAGAAGCGTGCTGAGTTCGTCCGCATAAACGACGCGGCAAACAAGGTGTTCCAGGGCTTGCAGCCTATTCTGGACAGCTACTGGGTACAGATCGAGGAGACCGCAATGAAGGTTATCGACGCTTATCCCATGAGCGCAGAAGATCTGAAAAAGGATAAGCTGAAGATAGTTTACTCCAAGCTGACGGAGCGTATCAAGGAAAATATCGAGAACAAGGCTCAGCTTATCTGTGAGCAGATACAGAACGAGATAAACATCGCCCTCAGCGACGAGGCGGAGCGTTTGCAGTCCTTCGAGGACGAATTCTTCGCGTCGGTAACGCGTATCCAGGAGATGTTCTCCGTTCCCCAGAAGCGGGCGAGAAACGGCGGCGTGGTCGATCAGATTATCGGCGTTTCCATCGGTACAGTCGGAGCGGGCGGTCTGTTCATAGGTCTGCGCGAGGCGGGCATCAAGGGCGCGCTTCTCGGAGGCGCGGCGGGCTTCGCAGGCTTCTACGCTACGTTCTACGCGGCGTTCTCGCTGGCTACGGTACTTGGTATCGCGGCAGGACCTGTGGTTCTGTGCATTGCTGCCGTTGCGGGACTTGCGGGTACGTTCACGGGCAAATTTTCCGTTGACAAGCTTCTGGTTCAGGAAAGAATTGACAAATACAAGGCAAGCTTCAAGCAGTCCGTAAAGAAGCAGTTCCACGAAATGAAGATACATTCGGACTTCTCGGAAACCGTCCGTAAACAGGTTTTCGCGTCGTTCCAGGGTCTGAAATCCAAGATCGAGGATGAGACCGAGATCATACTTCTCGACACGCAGAAAACTCTCGACAACCTCAATCAGCTCAAAACAGAAAAGAAAAGCATGTCCGACAACGAAAAAGAAAAGCTCCGGAATATCGCCGAATTTACAGGCGAACTGCTTGCGGAGACCTATAATCTGCACAAGGTTCTCACCGACAAAATGGAGTAATCGGCACATATCATTCAAAAAGTTACTGCAATTAATTATATCAAGGAGGTTTTCCGAAGATGTTCGGTACGGATACTGCGGCGGACTACAATCCGCTGCTGGATATAGACACAAGCTTTGCGGCGTATCTCAGCGCCCGCACCCGTTCCTACAAGGATCATATCGTGGGCGGTATGATGGACTACGCTTTCGACGCGGACTTCTCCGTCAAACAGAAGATAACCGCTTTTTCGGGCTGGTCAAAGGTCTATAAAAACCTTATGGGACGGGATATCCCCAACAAGGTAAAAAGAATTTTTCAGTCTGCGGACGTGGCAGGCTCGCTTAAATACGCGGAGTTCTACAACGCTGTAAAGGTGTGCGCAGAAAGATAACAGATAAGCGTTCCCACAGTCTACGTAAGAAACGCCCCGACCAAGTACGAGATATATTCCGTATCTGCGGAGGGTACAGAGCCGTTTATCGTGGCTACGTCGGGACTCGGCGAGGTATGCTCCAAGGAGGAGCTGCTGTTCCTGATAGGCTGCGAGTGCGGTCATATACAGAACAATCACTGTATTTTCAATATGGCTGCTCCTTACTTCGGAATAAATCTTTCCGACGATCAGGAGGAGATCAATCAGTCGGAGGCGGACAGCTCCGCTATGCAGGTCGCGGGCACTATCTCGGAGTGGATAAAGCTTTCGGATATCACAAGCGACCGTGCGGGAATAATATGTCTGAGCAATCCGCAGGAGTACCCCGCTATAATGTCAAGTCTCCACGGCAAGGGCGTTTTCGCCCACTATAAAAAGGACAGCTTTGAGCTTCCCGAGCTTATGAGGCAGTATGAGGTACTGCACATCACTCCCGCAAGAAGCATCGTCATCCCGAAGGAATGCCAGTCAATAGAGAAAAGAATATTCGCGGGACTGGAATTTCTGAGCTGCGAGATACTCTACAACTGGCGCGGAGACCTGAGCAAGGCGGACGTCCACACCGTAAACAAGCAGGCTCTCGAGGTAAGATGCGAGATCATTCTGGACGCGGCAAAGGAGGGTATGTAATATGTCCGAAAACACACAGACAAGGACCCCCGGCTATGCTTCCGCAGAGCCGGATATCGACACGGTCCAGAACAAGCTTAAAGGACTTCTCGGCAACAAGCCGCTTTGCACCATACTGGGCGACGAGTTCACCGAACACCTCCGCGACTGGGACGCCGCTATTACAAAACGCCGCACCGAGCCGTTCTCCCTCGTTGTTCTGGGAGACTTCAAGCGCGGCAAGAGTACCATTATAAACGCTATCCTCGGAAAGTCCATCGCGCCCGTAAACGTTGCGCCTGAGACCTTTACGATAAACTCCATCAGCTACAGCGATGTACCCAAGGCAGAGGCTGTGCTGAAAAACGGTCAGAGGATAAGCCTTACCGCCGACGACCTTGTGCGTGAAAAGCTGGAAAAGCTTATGAGAGCTTTCCCCGACACTCTGGAATATATTGACATTCGAGACGACGCGGAGCTGCTCAAGGAGATACGGATAGTCGATACTCCGGGTCTCAGCGACCTTGACTGTCTCGACAAGCAGGTGCAGGACTATCTTGTCAATGCCGACGCGGTGATCTATATCGCAAGCGCGCTGTCTCCCTTTTCTGAGTCGGAGCAGTTCTTTCTGGCAAGCCATATCCGTCCCCTCAGCTTCAACAAGCTTTACGTCCTCGTTAATATGATAGACGCAATGAACACTCAGGAGGACATCGAAAAGATCATCAGCCGCGTAAGCGAACGCTGCGAGTCCATCATGCCCAACGCCTTTGTTTACGGCGTAAGCGGTATCGACGAGTACCGCCGCAAGATCGGTCTGAACCGTCCCGATATAAAGGGTTTCCAGGAGTTCTACGAGAACGAGTTCCTGAAATTCGAGATGTCCCTGAAGCGCGAGATAATCCTCCAGAAGGACATTATCCGCACTCAGCGCGTGCTTACCATGCTCAACCTTATGATAAGCGATACCGCTGCACGTATCCACATGATATACGACATGATGGCTATGGACAGGAAAAAGCTGGACGATATCTCCAAGACCATGGAGAAGGAATGCTCCACTCTCGCAAGCGCGCTGGAAAGCAAAAAGCCCAAGATACTGCTGAGCATAACCGAAATGCAGCAGGAGGCGGAGCAGTGGATGTACGGCTTCTTCTCCAAGCTGAGAGAGGATATTCTGGAAAGCAGGAACTCCGTTCCTCCCGAGGATATCGACAAGCACTTCTATTCGTTCCTTGTTGACAAGGTTGGAGAGGCTTACAAGAAATGTCTGGATATCCACCGTCAGCGGCTGAATATGATAATCGCTCAGCTGGGCGCGGAGCTTTCCAAAAAGCTTGGACTTAACACCCTTTCGGGCGACGCGGACGTTTCCGTCAAGGACTCTATCGACGACCTGAATATGCTGGTGTCCAAGTCGGTAATGTCGGCGGCTTCGTCTGGAAGCTCGGACGCGTTCCCGTCGGGAGCGATGTCCTCGTTCAGAAATATTCTTGGACGGAAGCGCACCACGGACGTTATCGACACTGCGCTTGAAAACTACGACGATATAAGAAACAGCACGGTCAAGGATCTGAACGCAGCCTATAAGGCGATGGAGGAAAACGCTCTGAAGCAGCTTGACTCGCTGTACCAGACCCAGGCGGACGTGAGCAGACACGCTCTCAGCCACGCGATGGAAATGTCCTCCGGTACGAGCAGCGCCTCCGTTAAAAAGCATCTGGAGGAAGCCGCCGAGGTGCTGAAAAGCGCTGCGGAGGTACTGGCGCAGTACGCTGTTTAGTACAAGGTACAATATTAAAAAACATGACGCGCAGAACGCTTGCAGACGTTTTCTATTAAAAGTCTGCAAGCGTTCCGCAAAAATATTATGCTTAACTGTATTGACATATTATATGATGTATAGTATAATGATAATGTCGGGAGAAATCCCGATGAAAAATGCTTTGCTGAAAGGCGTTTCTGCTGTATGATTTTTGAGGGTTTTTCTACCGAAAATAAAAAACTTGTCCAGACGATTACAACCGCCTCGGACACATTTACAAAGGATATTCTTGAATCCCATTCGGAAAGGCTTCTGTCAAGAGGAGGTCACTTTACCGCCGAGCAGCTTATCCCCGTATACTTCGCCGCGCTTGTGGGCGCGCCCGCGGAGGAGGACGCAAAGGCGGATTTCCACAATATGCTCTATAGTCTCAGGGAAGACTTGATAAAGTGTCCCAAGCTGCTTTTTTACAGCGAGTACGAGTTTAAGCCGCCCACGCCCGACGAGCTTTCCGTTTTTGACGGTATAAGCATTGTGGACGGCGATATCGAAACGCTTCCCGAAGAGCTGGCGGCTGTTGTGAACGTCCCCGGCGACGAGGTTAGGACTAAGCTTGCAAGGGAAACGCTGCCGCTTTTTCTGAAAGGCATGAGCGGCAGGGAGGCTCTCTCCGCGGCGCAGACCCTTATCGTCTGGATGAACCGCTGCCTCGGCTCGGAGGCTTTCCGCCGCGACCACACGGAGATACCCGTGCTGATGTACTACGGCAACATAACCCCCGCCGAGACTGCTTTTCTGCACTTTATGTCCCGTATCGGAATAGACGTGCTGTATATTTGCAGCAATCTGTCGGGTCTTGTTGCTCTGAAACAGAACAATCTTGAGGGACGTATGCAGATATTCGAGCTGCCATGCTCCGTTCCCGTTACGCCGTACCCCGACAAGCCCGTAAGGACAAAGCTTGCCACGGTAGCCTACAACGCTTCCAAGGAGCTTAACAATATTCTCTATAACAACGACACGATTTTCCGCGATTTCCAGTTTTCGGATATGCAGTCCCTTACGCTGAAAACCACCTATGAGGAAATAGACGTGCTGTGGCATCAGCCTGCAAGGTACCGAACGGGATTTGCGTCCAACGGCTCAAAGGTGACGGTACCGAATATCTTCGCGAAAATAAGCGGCGTCAAGGACGGCAACCTGAACGCGTACTGGGACAGCCTGAAGTGGAAGCTTTCCCCCGATACAAGGATAATCGCAAAGTCGCCCAGCTACAGGAAATACGGTGAGAGCAACCTTGACATCTACAAGCCATACTATGTGGGAGAACAGATAATGACGGATAAGCTGAAAAATTCTCCGCTGAACAAGTACGGGTATCTGTCCGACAGCCTGCAAACGCTTATCTTCAACAAAATGCAGGAGGCTGTGGACACGGGTCTGCTGAAAATAGACCGCAGTGAGCTTCTCCCGCTGGTGCTGTACGTGGGTACAAATCTTGAAAGGGAAATACTGAAGCTTCTGCAAAAATACGATTTTACCAAGGACATACCGAAGCTCATTATCATAGACGTTATCGAGGACACGTTCAGCAAGATCGAATGCATTCAGCTTGTGCTGTTCAATCTTCTCGGATTTGATATACTTGTTTGCACCCCCACGGGGTACAGGAACATCGAGACCTTTGTCAGCGACGCGGCATTCGAGCCCCACACAATGAACGAGTTCGAGTATAATGTGCACATACCGAAGTTTAAGATACCCGATTCCATTCCCGAACCGAGCGGCAAAGGTCTGTTCGGAAAACTGTTTAAGAAAGGAAGAAAATAACTATGGCGCTTAAATTCACACCTTCCACGGAGGCTCAGGCACAGGCTGCGGGAGCTGTCACAACGGACGTAACAACAACAGCCGCTCCCCTCAACATCAAGACGGACGTTCCCCAGGAGTTTTCAATGGTCGCAAAGACTGACGAGCTGAAGCAGGAACTTGTCAAGAACGAGGAAGTTGACAAGCTTGTAAGCACTATCAATATTAACGACGTTAACTCTATCGTAAAGTTCGGAAACGAGG
>CAMWVO010000065.1 GCA_947177695.1 uncultured Clostridia bacterium | reverse complement strand
TGGTAAGCGGCGCAGGTTGCGCCGTATCCCGCGATCTCGGCGTAGATTTTTGCGCCGCGTGCCTTTGCGTGTTCAAGCTCTTCAAGGATAAGCGCGCCGCTGCCCTCGCCGAGAACGAAGCCGTTTCTTTCAGCGTCAAAGGGTATGGAGCATCTGTCAAGGTCGTCGGAACGGGGCAGAGCTTTCATGTTGTTGAAGCCGCCCAGCGCGAAAGTACCCACGCAGGACTCCGCTCCGCCCGCAATGCAAACGTCAAGGTAGCCGTCCTTAATCTTTCTGAAAGCCTCGCCGATAGCATGAGCCGACGAAGCGCAGGCTGTTGTGGAGCAGAAGTTGTCCCCCTTGAAGCCTGTGCGCATGGAAATAGTTCCCGCAGCCATGTTGCCGATCATCATGGGCACATAGAACACGGATATCCTGTCCGCACCCTTTTCAAGGAACTTTTCATGCTCCTGAAGCGTAAGGTTAAGACCGCCTATACCAACGCCGAAGATAACTCCCGCGCGGAAAGGATCAAGATCCTTGAAATCCGAACCGCTGTCCTCCAGAGCGTCCATAGCCGCCGTCACCGAGAACTGGGTAAACCTGTCCATACGGCGGGCTTCCTTTTTGTCCACGTATTTTTCGCAGGAAAAATCCTTTACCCTTGCGGCGATCTTAACGTCGAAATCGTCGCCTGTAACGTCATTTACAAAGCTGAATCCGTGCTTTCCCGCTTTAAGACTGTTCCAAAAGTCCTCAATGGTGTTTCCCACGGGGGAAACCACGCCCATTCCTGTTATAACAACTCTTTTCATATATTTAAACAAATCCTTTCATGTTAGAGAATAGAAGATAGAGATAAGAAGCAACCTGTCAAAATTTCAGGTCATATCAATACCTGCCCGCCCCCTTGAGGGGGCTGTGCAAAGTAAATTTTTGCAGTATCTTACAGTGGGGGTGACACTGCCCGCGGGGGCTCCCCGCCTGTTACATGGAGAGTCCGCCCGAAATTTCTATGGTCTGACCCGTTACATAAGAGGAATCCTCCGAGCAGAGGAAAGACACCACGCCCGCGATCTCCTCAACCTCGCCGTAACGCTTCATTGCGATAGCTTCAAGCATTTTCGCTCTCTGCTCCTCGGTGAGCTTATCCGTCATGGGCGTCTTGATAAAGCCGGGGGCAACTGCGTTTACGTTTATGTTTCTCGAACCCAGCTCCTTTGCGGCAGTCTTGGTCATGCCGATTATAGCCGCCTTTGAAGCGGAATAGTTTATCTGTCCGGGGTTTCCGTACAGACCCGCCACGGAGGCAAGATTGACTATCCTGCCCTGCTTCTGGCGTATCATAACGTTTCCCGCAAGCTTCATCATGTTGAAAACGCTTTTCTGATTTACCGCGATGACCATGTCGTACTGCTCCTCGGGCATTCTCGCCATGAGACCGTCGCGGGTTATTCCCGCGTTGTTGACAAGCACGTCGATAGTGCCGAAGCGTTCCTTTACCGCCTTGACCATTTCCTCGCACTGGCTGTAGTTGGAAACGTCCGCGCAGAATATTTCAGCTTCCACGCCCAGAGCGCGGATATCCTCCGCAATGCTGTTATTCTCGAACATACCCTCGTTAAGGTCGTTGAGCGCTATGTTAAAGCCGTCCTTTGCAAGACGAAGCGCGATAGCCGCGCCTATTCCTCTGGACGAGCCTGTAATTACCGCTGTTTTTGATGTATCAGACATAACCGTAGTTCCTTTCAAATTTATTTAAAACGCATATCCCGAACCGTAAAATCTGTTCGTCATTCCGTAATTATCCTCGCTGCCGTTTTCTTCGGGAATAAATATCATCTCGCTGTAAGACGTGTTCTTATGCCTTACGTCAAGAGCGAGCATAAACTGTCTGCGTCTTGTTTCGCTGAGCTGTTTTGCCGCAAGCTCCATTCTGCGGACGCTTATCCATGCCGCGCTGCCGTAGACCGAATACAGGCTCATTGCGGACAAAAGCGCAAAAAAGCGTACGTTTCTGTCCCACAAAGAAAACAGTATCAATACTCCCTGTATGATAAGCAGTATCACGCTTTTCTGGGTAAAAGCCTCAAATGCCCGCTGTGCATAAAGGCAAAGCATATCCCAGGTTTCCGCGGCAACATAATCGTCAAGCATTCTCAGCCCTCCTTACGCAAATTTAAAGCTGCACTTAGTAGTCCAGTATCACGCAGCCCATTGTAAGACCCGCTCCGAAGCCAACGAGACAGAGCCTGTCTCCCTTTTTGACCGTTCCGTCGGCAATGGCTTCGCTTAAAGCGATAGGTATGGACGCGCTTGATGTATTGCCGTGGTTTGCGATATTCACAATAAATTTATCCATGGAAACTCCAAGGTTTTTAGCCGCCGTCTCAATAATTCTTATGTTAGCCTGATGGGGAACGAACCAGTCCACGGTGTTAAGGTCGAGACCGATCTTCTCCGCCGCTTTTTGAGCAGCCATGGGCAGAGCCTTTGTGGCAAACTTGTAGACCTCCTTGCCGTCCTGAACAAGATAAGTAGTTCCCGCGGCAAATTCGCCCTCGTCTATGGTATCCTTTTCCGTTCTGAGGGGGTGGTTCACCTTATGGCTTTTCGCGTACAGGAAATGCGCTCCCGAGCCGTCCGCGCCTATAAAGCTTGTGAAAAGCTTCTCAGAGCGTCCTATTACAGCCGCAGCCGCGCCGTCCCCGAACAAAACGCAGGTTGAACGGTCGGTATAGTCGGTTATCCTTGACAGGGTCTCGTTGGCAACGATGAGAATGTACTTCATATCGGGATCGGTCTGCAAATACCGCTTAGCCGCGTCCACAGCATAAACAAATCCCGAGCAGGCGGCGTTAAGGTCATACGCGCCCGCGTTGACCGCTCCGATCTTGCTCTGTATAACGCAGGCAGCGGAGGGTGTGTAGAAATCATTCGTAATGGTCGTATCAATGACCAGACCTATGTCCGCAGGGTCTATCCCCGCGTTCTTTACGGCTTCCTCGGCGGCTTTAAGACCCATTTCCCATGTAGGCTCGCCGTTTGAAAGACCTCTTGACTTTATGCCTGTCCTTGTGCTTATCCACTCGTCGTTGGTCTCGACGATCTTCGCCAGGTCGTCGTTTGTCACTCGAAGCGACGGACTGTAGGAGCCCATTCCCAAAATTTCAATCCCAAACAAAGCAGTTACCTCCGTATACAGCGTTTCCGGACAGACCGCCGTTTCCGCAGGTTTTTGCAAAGCAGCAAAAAAACTGCGGCAAACGCTTGTAATTTTTCAATTAATATGGTATAGTATTAACAGCGGAACTTTTGCAGTTAAAATATATACAATACTATTGTAATATTTTTCGTCCCCGTTGTCAACGATTTTAAAGAATAAAATTTCCCTTGGCGGAAATTTTTTCGGAAAACCGCGGCGGACACTGCCGAAACTCTGCGGACATCTTAAACTGCAAACGAAAGGAAACGTAAAATGTCAAAAACAGTATTCTTATTTTCGGGACAGGGCTCCCAGTATGCCGGTATGGGCAGGGAGCTTGCGGAAGCTTATCCCGGCGTAAAGGTATATGAAAAAGCAAGCGAGATCCTCGGCTTCGATCTTGCGGAAAAGATCGGCGGCTCGGAGGAGGAGCTTGCGAAAACGGTCATTGCTCAGCCCGCGATTATGGCGACCTCCCTGACGGCGTTCGAGATACTAAAGCTGGAGGGTATAGAGTTCTCCGCCGTGGCGGGACATTCTCTCGGCGAGTACGCGGCTATGGTTGCGGCGGGAATGCTCTCCTTTGAGGACGGCTTCCGCGTTATCAAAGCCAGAGCCGAAGCCATGCAGAAAGCCTCCGAAGCCGCAAGCGGCGCAATGTACGCAATAATCGGCAAGCCCGCCGAGGAGATAGAAGCGGTATGCGCCGAGACAGACGGCTACGTGGTTCCCGTTAACTATAACTCGTCCGCCCAGACGGTAATAGCGGGGGAGACCTCCGCCGCCGAAAAGGCTGCCGCGAAGTTTGCGGAAATGGGCGCGAAAGCAGTAAAACTGGGGGTATCCTCGGCGTTCCACTCAAAGCTGATGCAGCCTGCCGCAGAGGAGTTTGAAGCGGCTCTGCGGAACATGAAGCCCGCATTTAACAAGCCCTCGGCAGAGTTCTATTCCAACCTTACCGGAGCAGTCCAGACCGATTTTGAGGATATGCCCGCTAAGCTTGCAAAGCATATTGTGTCCCCCGTAAAGTTCACCTCGGAGCTTGCGGCATTGCAGGCAGCGGGATATGAAAACTTTGTTGAACTGGGTCCCAACAAGGTCCTGACGGGACTTGTGAAAAAGACCCTTAAAGGCGTCAGCGCGGTAAACGTTGAAAACGCCAAAACTCTTGAAAAAGCGCTTGAATTACTGAAATCTTAAAGAAACCATAGGAGGATATTATTATGACTTATGAGGAAATTTTTTCTACAGCTCAGTCCCTTTTTGCAAAGGGCGACGCTACAGGCTTTGACGGCGACTTTGCTGTACAGGTGAACATCACAGGCGAGGGAGAGGGCGCGTTCTATATCGCCTATAAGAACGGTGCGCTTGACGTTGCTCCTTACGAGTACCACGACCGTGACGCTGTTCTTTTCGCAACAGCGGAAAACTTCCTGAAGATCGCCGACGGCTCTCTCGGAGCGGTAGCCGCTTTCTTTTCCGGAAAGCTTAAAGTTGAGGGCAGCACAGACAAGGCTCTGGAGCTTGAAAGAATGATCACCTACATGAAAAACAAAGCCAAGGCGGAAAGCAAAGCCGCAGATAAAGTCAACAAAAAAGGCAAAAAGAAGTAAGGAGAAACCGCAATGTCAAAATATGCACTTTTAGGATATCCCTTGGGACACACCATGTCCCCGCCTATCCACAAGCAGCTTTTCGAACTTGACGGAGACAGCGGCGCGGAATACGAGGTGTGTGAGATATCTCCCGACAGTCTTGACGAAAGGGTAAAATACCTTAACTCCCTGAACGGCTACAATATCACTATCCCCTATAAGGTGGATATTATAGCTCATCTGGACGAGCTTGACGAATCCGCAAAGCGTTACAATTCCGTAAACTGCGTTGTGAACCGGGACGGCAGGAACATCGGCTTCAATACCGACTGCTCGGGCTTCCTCCGATCCCTTGAAGCGGGAGGAGCAAAGCTGGGCGGACGCGTCCTCCAGATAGGCTGCGGCGGCGTTGGCAGAATGATGGCTACGGAAGCCGCTCTCCACGGCGCGGACCTGACGATAGTATCCCTGCCCGAATTTATCGCGGGCGCGGAGGAGGTCGCAAAGGAAGCGTCGAAGCTTAATCCGTCGGCGAAAATAAGCGTTATAACACACGATAAGATAAGCGGGGAATTTGACCTGCTCATGAACGCAAGTCCCGTGGGAATGTACCCCAAAACGGACGCCTGTCCCGTAACCGAGGACGTGGTGAAAAGCTGCAAATGCGTGTTTGAGGTCATCTATAACCCCAATGTTACAAAGCTTATGAGCATTGCCGAAAAGAACGGCATACCCGCCATAGGCGGCATGGCAATGCTTGTATGGCAGGCTGCCGTCGCCCATGAGATATGGAGCGGCGCGTCCTATAACGACAAGGACGTGGAAAAGATCATAGAGGACATGAAAGCGGAGCTTGCAAAATAATTCTGTCCCCTGATAATCCCTTACAGGAGGAAATCCAATGAAACTGAACAACAAGCTGCTCGCCCTTGCCAAGGGCATAAGCGTATGGTGGGGAATATACCTCATACTCGGCTGCTGCGCGGGCTTTGCGGTCAAGACGATACAGGATCTTTTTCTGGACGTAAAGCCGTTTAAGATAATGCTGTTTGCGCCGTTTATGTTCGTCGGCTCTTTGCTGCTGGCGATCCTTACATACTTTATAACCACTCTGCTGAAACGCGCTCCCATGAAAAGGCTGCGGCGCAGGCTTGTGAAAATTTTCAAGGCGGAGGGTTTTTCCCAAAGCTATATGGATATGCTTTTCACCAACGCAACCGGGGACAATAAAAATCTTATGCTTATAGAGGCTGCCGCGGCGTACTGCGTGCGTGGCGAGACCGATACCGCCGCTAAAACTCTTGCGCAGGCTGACCTTACAAGCATTCTCGACATAGCGCAGTCAACGGGAAATTTTCAAACGGCGGCGTACTATTACTGCGTAAAAATGGCTTCCTGCATTATCGCCAAGGACGGCAGCGGTGCGGCGGAGGCTTACGACCAGGGTATATACTACCTTGACGCTTTTTCGGAAAGCGATATGGTAATGGCTGTTCTGGCTCTGTACCAGACCGAGGGCGGACTTGCAAACTCCGCAATAGATACCGCAAAAAAAATAAAGTGGCGCAGTCTGCCCCGTCCCATGAGGAAATGCGGAAAATCATTTGCTGAGCTGATAAAGGCAAAGAATTTTCTTGCTCTGGAACGGTATGACGAAGCCGAGGCTTCGGCGCGCAGCTCCATTGAAAATTCCTGCACGGAATTTCTGACCTCCCGCGCCGACGAGGTGCTGCTGCTTGCAGGAACCCGTGCCGAAGAAAAGAAAAATGCTCAGAATGCTCCCGAAGCGGCAGACGGTGAAACTGCCGAAAACGAGGAAACAGTCAAAGCCGAAGAAACCGCAGAACCGTCTGAAACAGCGGAAGTTTCAGAAGCTTCGGAAACAGAAAACGTCTCCCCTGCGGAAGCCTCCGATTTTCAAGACTGATTGTTTTCAATAAAACAAAAAACGTATCGTAACTTAACCGCCCCCTTGAGGGGGCTTGGTAAAGTTACGGTACGTTTTATTTAACGATGGGGGTGACTCAGCCCTCAGGGGGCAAACTGCCGCAAGCGGCAGTTCCGAGTTTTGCTCCGCAAAACGTCGGTAAATCAAACCTGGCTGTTGTTGTCAAGAAAGTCCATAACGTCGTCAACGTATGTGAACGCAAGAGCTGTGCAGGTGTCGGCGCAGCCGTAGTAGATGCAAATTCTGCCTGTGTCAGCGTCAACAAGGTTCGCGCAGGGGAATGTTACTGCGTCGGTATCGCCGATAAGCTCGTAATCGGTCTGGGGGCTGATAAGGTAGGAAGCGCCTCTCTTGAGGACTTTCCAAGGCTCGTCCTTGTCAAGGAGAGCAGCGGAGAAGCTGTACACATAACCGTTGCAGGAGGTCAGAACGCCGTGGTAGAAAATGAGCCAGCCGCGGTCTGTCTCGATAGGAATAGGACCTGCGCCCATCTTTGTAGCTTCCCAGCCCTTGGAGGGTCCCATAACGTGGCGGTGCTCGCCCCAGTAGGTAAGGTCGGGAGACTGGCTGATGAACATATCTCCGAAAGGAGTGTGTCCGCTGTCGGAGGGACGGCTCATCATCATATACTTATTGTTGATCTTGCGGGGGAACATTACGCCGTTTCTGTTGAAAGGCAGGTATGCGTTTTCAAGCTGTGTGAACTCCTTGAAATCGTAGGTGTAAGCGATGCCGATGGTAGGCTTCCAGCCGTAAGCGTTGCACCATGTAACGATGTATCTGTCCTTGCCGTCATCGTCAACAAGCTTGCATACGCGGGGGTCGTAGCCGTACTGCCACTGACCAACCTCGGGAATATCGCACTTGAACTTAATTCTTTCCTCGTTGATATCCCAGTTGAAACCGTCCTTGGAGAAACCAACGTGAAGCTCCATGTTGCGCTCTCTGTCATCAACGCGGAAAACGCCTGCGAACTTGTAGCCGTCCACTTCAAAAGGAACTACGGAGCTGTTGAAGATAGAGTTTGAAGGCTCTCTGTAACCGTTAGCTTTCTTTACCATGATATGGTCGCGCTTGATGATAGGGTTAGCGTCGTAGCGCCAAACAACGTCCCTGCATCCTGCGGGCTTGTCCTGCCAGGGGATATTGGGGAGAGACACGCCGTTTAAAATTTTTGTTTTCATTAAAACAACCGCCTTTCAAAGGTGTAAAATTCTCTGAGTCCTTCGACTCACATTACATTTTATTATACAATATTTTCCCGCAAAAATCAATAGCTTTTGCAATAAGTTTATGAAAATCAATTTTGCGGGTAAATTTTGATTTTACGCACTATGTAGCGAGACCTTAGGCGGCGAAGCCGCCGACTAAAGCTGGTCGAGCTGAGCCCAGCTCGCGAAGTCC
>CAMWVO010000064.1 GCA_947177695.1 uncultured Clostridia bacterium | reverse complement strand
TACGGTTGCCGTTAGCGTCATATTCGTAAATTGTTGCGTAACCGTTGCGGTCAACGACCCTTGTCAGACGGTCAAGCATATCGTACTCATAAGAAGTGTCGCCGAAAGACGTGGAAACCTTTGTCAGCCTGCAAGCGTTGTCATAATCATAAGCAACATAGCTGCCGTCAGGATAATCCACACGGATCAGACCGTCCATATTGTCGTATGTGAACATCGTAACGCCCGAATTATCGGTAACGGAGGACAGTTTTCCGTCCGTCGTGTAGGCATAGCTCACCGTGCCGTCGGGAGTTGTCTTGCTTGAAACTCTGTCAAAGTTATCATAAGTGTAGGTCGTGATATTTCCCGCATAATCGGTGGAAGTCAGAACGTTTCCGCTTTCGTCATAGGTAGTGTAAGCCGAATTTCCGAGAGCGTTTGTTACCTTGACAACACGTCCGAAATCGTCATAGGAATAACGTGTAACATTGCCGTTTCCGTCCGTAACGGAGGTCATGTTTCCAACCTCGTCATAAGCGTAGCTTGTGGTAATTCCCTGCGCGTTTGTAACGCCTGTCAGCCTGTCGCCGCCGTCGTAAGCATAGCGTGTGGAATATCCGTGCTGATCTGTCTGACGGGTAACGCGTCCTCTTGCGTCATATTCCGAGGAAACAGAGCTTCCGTCGGGATAAACAGTTTTAATACGGTTGCCGTTGTCGTCGTAAACATAGGTGTAAACGCGTCCCATAGGGTCGGTCATGCTTTCAAGCTGCGACTTTGCGTTGTAGGAGAACGCCGTTCTGTTTCCGAGAGCGTCGGTAATAGCGGTGTTTCTGCCGATTTTGTCATATTCGTAATTGGTAACGCCGCCGCTTGCGCTTGTTTCTGAAACAAGATTGTAATTCGCATCGTAGGAATAAGTTACCCTTGCGCCGTTGGGATAGGTTTTGGACAACAGATTTCCAACCTTGTCATAGGTCATAGTTACAGTTCTGCCCATGCGGTCGGTGGCTGTAAGATTGTTACCCTCTCGGTCATAGGTAAACCTCTCGGAAGTTCCGTCAGGATAGGATATACCGATAAGATTTCCGAAATCGTCATAGTCATATGTGGTCGTCCTGCCCTTTTCATCTGTTGCGGAGGATACCTTGCCCATGCTGTTGTAATCGGTTGTAGTTACATTTCCCTCGCTGTCGATTATCTTTGTAAGATTTCCCGCAGCGTCATAGAAATACTGCTCGGTAACAGTTTTCATAACTCCGTCGGAAGTGTAAGTCAGAGTTTTTGACGTGCAGTTGCCGTCGGAATCATATGTGAACTGAGCCGTAGTTCCTGCGCCGTTTGTTGCGGAAACAACATTTCCGTCCCTGTCGTAGGTCATATTCATATATGTTCCTATTTCGTCGGTAACGGAAGTAAGCTGTCCTTTGCCGTCGTAGGAATAATTAATGTCATTGCCGAGAGCGTCTGTAGTGGATGTTGTATTTCCCTTGCTGTCATACTGAACTGTCATTGCATTGATACCCATTGCGCTTATTGAGGTAAGCTGTCCCTTGGAATTGTAGGAATTGTTCACGGTATGACCTTCAGCGTCTGTCATGGAAAGCATATTTCCGCTGCTGTCATAGCTGTAATTTGTAACATTGCCCATTGCGTCGGTTTTGGAAGAAAGATTTCCGTTGGAATCATAAGTATTCTTGACCGTATTTCCGTTAGGGTCGGTCTGAGAAAGAATGTTTCCGTACTGATCGTAAACATAACGGGTAACGTTTCCGTTTCTGTCGGTAATGCGCTCCTCACGGCCGTCAACGTCGTGGTGATACTTGATCTCGTTTCCGTCAGCGTCAATGGTTTTTATCAGACGTCCGTCATCGTCATAAATATTTCTCGAAACTCTTACGCCTCTGGGGTCGATAATTTCGGTAAGATAATGATTTTCATATACGAAACGAGTTACCTCTCCCGAAACGTCGGTCACGGAAGAAAGGTCGCCGTTTTCGTCATAGGTGTATGCAACTGTTTTTCCTGTGGGAGAAACAATGCTTGTAATTCTGTCCTCGCTGTCGCGGTTGAAAACAATACTTTTTCCGTCGCTGTGAGTAATGCCGTCTTTAGTAAAGGTAATTTTGCTGCCGTTTGGTTCGGTAATGCTTTCAACTCCATCAGTCTTGTGAATGATATACACAGTTCCGTCCTGAGTTGTGAGACGGTAACGGCTGTATCTGAACGGTGAAAAATCGTATCTGTCAACAAGCTGACCGCTTGTGAGCGCGATGTCGTCCATTTCAACGATCTCAAGCTTTGATTTTGTTCCGTTTTCCGCTTTGAAGCTGATATTCACGCCGTATTCGGGAGAATACATCTGATACGCATTCGCAACATTCATACTGAATTTTTCTGTTTTTCCGTTTCCGTAATTGACCGTTACGATATGCGCCCTTGTTCCGCTGATCGAGTATGATGGCAGTCCCCATACTCCTCCCGAAGATGATGTGCTTTTCCAGTACTTTGTCATATCGCAGCTTTCATTGATCTTCATACCCGATGTGGACATATCCCAGCCGTAGCCGAAATCGTCCTTTGTATCTCTGCTTCTGCTGTCATAGCTGCGGATAACGGTAAGAGGAAGTCCCGCAACGTTTACGTCCATATCCTGAAAAGCAATGGAGAAGTTTCCTATCTTCATATTGCCCTCAACAGATATCGCTATCTCCGAAACAATATTCTTTTTCTGGCTGTAAACGGTCAGCCTGAGATTGTACAGACCGTTATTTAAAAGAGTGGGGTCAAGCCTGCCGAGAATATTCGCGTTCACGGCTTCCATTCCCTCTTTGAGAAGAGTATAGCTGCCGGAGCCGACGGGAGCATATTCAAGCTTGTAGCTTTTGAATTCTGTTCCCGCAGCTGTTCCAACGATTGAAATAGGCGCTGTAACGGTCTGACCGTCCTTGGGTGTGTAGAGATTGCATAAAAGCTCCGAATCGTCAACATCGTCCTCGGTCTTGATAATTTCCTCTCCCGAAATATCGTCGTATACAACGATAAACGCGCTTGTGAGGGTAATACTGTTGCCGAATGTATCCCAGGCGGTTACAACAACAGCGTGTGTGTCAACGTGAATTTTAGGAATAGTTACATTTCCGTTTTCGTCGATAGGATATTCAACGCCGTCGTAAGTGTATTCAATTCTCTTAATGCCTACATTGTCCTCGGCAACTATTGTCGCAACAATGTCGTCGCCCTCATAGTAACCGTCGGGCTTGTCATATGTGATAGTCATTGTGGGGCAAACGCTGTCCTTTACATAAACGGACACTTCTTTTTCAATGGTTTCGCCATCATTGGTCTGAGCAGTAATTACAAAATCGTGACCGAATAATTCTTCCGCCTTGAATTCATATGTAAGCTCGTCGGTAAGAGAAATTTCCTTATCGTCAAGAACAGCCTTTACGCTATCCGCATTGATATCATCGGTAATTTTTATGGTAAGAAGCGCAGTTTCACCGTATTCCACGAAAGGCTCGATCTCGGCTGTGAGACGCTTGTCCTCTGTATCAATTGGCAAAACGGGTACAGTTTTTTCACATTCAGAAGTAAAGCCTTTTACATCCTCGGCTGTAATGTTAAAAACATATTCTCCTGCGACAACATTTTCGATAGTGAGAATTCCGCTTTCGTCAAGAGGTGTTGCCTCGCCGTTTACCCAAACCTTGATTT
This sequence comes from uncultured Clostridia bacterium, assembly GCA_947177695.1. Classification (GTDB taxonomy): domain Bacteria; phylum Bacillota; class Clostridia; order Oscillospirales; family Ruminococcaceae; genus RGIG8773. Next base: position 4,447 of record CAMWVO010000064.1, on the reverse strand, counting down.
CTTTAATCTCACGCTGACCCTCCGCGGTAATAAGTGCGCTGAGGTCGTCGCCCTCATAATAGCTTTCCTTATCGAAAACGACTGTGATAACAGGGGCGGAGGCTTCGTTTACAGGAACGTTTGCAGCTGCTGTTCCCATATTTCCGGCTTCGTCGTAAGCGGACGCAGTTACCTCGTAGGTTTTAAGTTCAGCATTATTGATTGAGTAATTTCCGTCTGCGTCGGGAGTTACTTCTGTTCCGTCAACTGTTACAACGATTTTTGTTACTTCGATATTGTCCTCTGCTGTTACCGTAAAAATTATATCGTCACGCTCTAAATATGTGTCCTTGTCAAAGGTTATAGTTACTGTTGGAGCTTCGTTGTCATCAATGACAACTTCATTTACGGGAACAGACGCAGTCATACCGCCAATGTTTCCTGCCGCATCATATGCCTTTGCGGCAATTTCATAAGTTTTAAGTTCTGCATTTTGAATTGTATAATTTCCGTCCTCGTCAGGAGCAACAGCTGTTCCGTCAACAGTCACTTCAAGCTCGGTAACACCGACATTATCTTCGGCAGTTACTGTAAAGACTATATCGTCTCCCTCAAAATATATTTCCTTATCGGGAGTAATTGTTACAACGGGCGCTTCTGTGTCAACTAAAACAATATTTACGGTGTATGTGGCTGTACCCATATTTCCCGCTTCATCATATGCGTTTGCGGTAAATATATACTCGCCCTCTGCTGCGTTTTCAACTTTAATGCAGTTATTTTCGTCGATTTCGACTTCCTCGTCGTTGACGAACGCTTCAAGCTTTGATACGCCGATATTGTCTGTTGCAATGATCTCGGCGGTAATTGTATCGCCAACAGAATATGCTTCCTTGTCAAAGGAAAAATCAACAACAGGAGCTTCGGTATCAATTTCAGAAGTATCCTCTACAGTAATTGAAGCGGAAGCGGTAATTGTTTTACCTGCTGTTGTTACTGCGGTTGCCGTTAAAGTATATGTTCCCGCTTCCGATGTGCCGAGAATATATTTTCCGTCAGTAACGGTTACAGCTTCGTCGTTTAAAGTATATTCTATACTTGCGATTTTGTTTTCAAGTGTGGTGGTTATTTCAAAATATGCTTCTTCACCGACTAATACTGTTTCTGAGGACGCTGTTACGGAAACGGCAGGTTCTTCCGAAATATCTTTTCCTGCATAATACAGTATATCGGGGCTCGGATCAAATTCAACGCCGTGCAGTTTATGACTTGCTTTAGCAGCTCCGGTTGCTGCGGTAATTCCAAAGTATATGTGTTCTTCACCTAAAAATAATTCATCTAAATCAATATTATATGAGATCATTGGCATCTCAGGCTTAAATACCTCGCCGTTTTCATTGTATTGTGCTGCCGAAACATATAACATTTTATTTTCGCCGTCATATTCGATCCATACGTCATTAAGCGATCCGCTTATACGCAAAGGTTCATAATCACACATAGCATAATGCTTATCAACATTGCCATTAAGCATAACACCTATATGATGTCCGTTTGGTTCCGAATTTTGATAATTATCAAATTCTATAGCAAGGCTTGGTATTATTTGACCGTATCCAATTCCGCCGCCGTATTGTCCCGCTCTGCTGTCGTCAGTTTGTATAACAAAAGCAAGTCCGTCAGCAGGACGATATGTATAATCAATTGAAAATGTAAATCTTGCCGAAAAAGAGAGAGCATCTTCCAGGTATTTGTTTATTTTATAATAACTATAACCCACATTATAATTATCATCAGGAACAAGCTCTATCATTTTTGTACCGAATGTTGTATCCCTTCCAATACTCCATTCGTCCTCAACGAACTCAATCTTATATCCATAAATTCCATTTCCCTGAGAAAGAACAGAATATTCAGTAGGAATTTCAATAACGCCCAGAAGATCAAGATCGGAATCGCTTGCCTTAACATTAAAAATACTTCCGCTGAAATTGACCGTGTCACCCCATATCCGTCCGTTTACGGTCGTTTCGTTTGCATTAAAGGATATTTTTCCTTTAGGCGCGTACATGATCCCGTTTATATTTATATTTGAACCGTTTACGGTAATATTTCCGTTCCTTGAATAAAGAACAATGCGTCCTGTGGTATTTAGATTATTTACATTATATGTAATATCTCCGTCAGCAATTATGTAGCAGTCGCCCTCAAAATTTGTGCCGCTTATTATAATCTCGTCCGAAACCATAATGCTGCCGTTGATAATTGTTGTATCTTGTATATATGCAGGACTTTCTTCGTGATACTCGCAGTCTCCTGCTTTTGACAAAATTGCTCCCTCTAAATCCGGCATAGCAATAGCTTCAATATTTTCATTCTTTTCGGGAATATTTATCTGCCAGCCGTTAGCATTTACATTTCCTACAGTATCGGCTTTTCCGTCAAGATAAAATTCGGAAAGATTACAAGTGAAATTTTTCCCGGAATATATTCCTCCGACAAAATTTCCTTTCCATCCGTTCAAAACTATATCATTGTTTGGATTTGCTGAAAATACGGCATATTCGTATAATTTTTCATTTCTCCTTAGTGCAGGAACAAAAATATTTCTTGAAACGCTTTTTGTATACCCGTCCGCAGCAGTCAGAACAACTTGATATGTATATGTCTTATCTGCCGATGAAGGTTTAATATTAACTTTCCAGCTGACTTGTTCAAGCTTGCCTACAGGCATTTCACCTATGGCTTTAACTTTGTCTGAATTAGAAAGAGTTAATCCTTCGGGCAGCACAATTTCAACAGCAACATCTTCGGCAATAATATTGCTGATATTTTCAATATATGCAGTAACGTCGACCGGATTCGGCGAATATTTTCCGTTAACAACGCTTACTGTACTGTCAGAATAAACACTGAGTGCAAGAGGAAGCGATAGATCTTCTGTAAATTCGCTGAGTCCATAATATGTAACATATTCCCTTGTTTCTCCGGGAGCTATTGCTTTTTCGTCCCATATTACTGAAACTGCGCTGTCGTCGTTTGACCAGTTAGTTTGCACAGCATATCCCCAGTTTTGATTATACACTCTGCTCCAGTTTGTAAACTGAACCTTATCAGGCTTTTCTCCTTTGGAACTGTAAAAACGTCCCTGTGAAATAACGGACGGGTTTGTAAGATTATCAAACGCCTGCCAAAACTGAGGAATATCATCGCCTATAAACTCAGTCTCTGACGTTATACTTCCATACTGCGGCACTCTGAACGGAGCAGCATCATTATATCCGAGCTGAGTATCAAGCATTATCCTAAGTCCTGCGTTCTGCATTTCATCGGTATTATTTGTAACGGTATATTTTATTTCCGCAATATCTTCTCTGTCGGTCGCAGGATTATTTACAAGAGTCAGCTTCTGTTCAACATCAAGACCTCCGAAACTGCCTGAAGATATATTGTATCCTTCGTTTGCGTCAAAGCTTGAATTATTTATTTCGTAAACATATGAAATCCCATTTACACGAATCGTTGTATATGAAGTGCCTCCTCCCGGGTGACTATAAAGAAGTTTTTGATAGTCATCGGACGTTTTATTTGGATCACCGCCTGTAGTACCTATAGTAAACCTTCCGCCAGGAGCGGCATTTATTGCAATATATTCATTTGAAAGTAAATATCCGTTTAATGAAGCGCTTCTTAAAGCGCGGGTGTTTTGTCTGCCCGTGCCTGCTCCATACGTAAGCTCTTCTTTTAAAGCGGCATATTCCTCGGAATATGGGTCAAGAACGGCAAGCTCACTCCATCTGTTGTCATATTCCTCAGTGTCAATACTTTCACTGATAATCCCGCCATCATCCGCAATACCGATATCAGCATTTAATATATCATTTTTGACCAAATCAGCATAAACAGGCAGCCAAATATCGGGAACCATAGTCATAACCATTGCTGCCGATAGTAAACCCGATATTATTCGATTAAACCGTTTCCTTGTTTTTGAATTTATCATTTTCGTAAACCTCCCAATTTTTTTCAAAATTACAAACGATTTATATTAATCCTTGTTGCATATAAACAATTATCACATCTAATAAAAATCAAAATAAAATCTCGTCAGTCAAGCATCCTCGCAATAAAATCAACATATAAGAAATTTGTTTTTCATAATAACACATTTTTAGATATATTTTAACAAAAATCTGACAAGCGGTAGTTCTTTCGGCATGAACAGTAAATTTTTAAGTCTGTATCATAAATTATTTTCAATTTAGCGAATATCTATTAATGATTTTGAGCAATAGAAAAGAGCCTTGAAAAAATTATCAAGGCTCTTGCAAGTTATCTTTTTCTTCATAATGGAATAACCGCTTGGATTTTATCCAAATAACAAATAAATCTGCATATAATGCTGTCAATCATATGCAGATTTATTATTTAATTTAGGAATTTATTTACGATTCATTATGTTTTTATA
>CAMWVO010000063.1 GCA_947177695.1 uncultured Clostridia bacterium | reverse complement strand
ATCATAGCATACGTCTGACTTTTTTTCAACCCCTCTTTAATTTTTCGTTTTAATGTGTTATAATTTATTGTGGTATTTTATACACAAATGTATTATCCCGTTTCACTCCCGATGCGCGGACAAAAATTCGGGCTGTGAAACAGTATTACATAAATGAGGAATTGCTTATGGATACTTCAAAACGCAAAAGATCAGCGGGAACTCCGCTTGTTCGCAGTCTGATAGTGCCGCTCCTGGCGGCGATCCTTCTTCAGACTGTGATATACTACTGCGCTCTTGCGCTGACCGGCACGCTCGGCGACATCAACGCGGGCAGCGAAAGAATGCTGGATAAAAGCTCCGAAAAATGCTCGATATATCTTGAGACCGAAATGACCAGACGCTGGAACGATCTTTCAAGAGTAATGACCAGGGCTGACAGGATACTAGGTACGATCGCCGAGGAACACGGCGCTCAGCCGAAGGAGCTGCTTGAAAACAACGCGTATGCGTCCGAATTTCTCGACCTGATATCGGAAAGCCTGCTGGAAACGATCAGAACGAACTCGGTGAGCGGAGCGTTTATCGTGCTGTCCGATGACGCGTCAATACCCGACGTCTCCGCAGCCGCTCAGTACAGAGGCGTATTCTTCAGCGACGGAGACCCCCAGTTCAGCTCGGACGATTATTCGGACATAATGATGGTGCGCGGCTCAAACTCCGTTTCGGAAAGATACTCCGTACCCCTTGATATCCGCTGGACGGACAAATACAGATACACACCCGGCGAAACCGATATGGACTTCTTTTTCAAGCCCGTTTTCGCAGGCTACGACTACCCTTATGCAAGTCCCGAAAATCTGGGCTACTGGAGCAGACCCTTTTATCTTTCGGGAAGCATAAAATATGAAGGCGAGCGCATTATAACCTACTCCCAGCCTCTCGTATATAAGGGCGTGGTTTTCGGCGCGGTGGGGATATCCGTTTCCACGGACAGGATCGCAGGTCTTATGCCCGGCGATGATATACCCGAAAAAGGCGGCTGCTATGCGCTTATAACCTGTGATTCGGACGGCGGGCTTATGGACGTTTCCGTTGTTTCAAATACCCGCAACGGCTTTGAACAGAACGAGGAGCAGTCTCTGGAATTTGTTCGGAGCGATGACAGCATACTGTTCGAGATAGCGGACGTTAAAATAAACGACGCCCGCGCATACTGCGCCATGAACGAAATGCGTCTTTATCCCGACAATTCGCCGTACAGCTCAGAAAGGTGGTATGCGGCGGCTGTTTCCGACAGGGACAGCATTTATGCCGACACCTCGGAGATAAACCTTAAGCTTGCGGCGGCGGCGCTGATCTCGTCGGTTGTGGGCTTTACCGTTGTATTCATCGCTTCGGGCAGGATCATCAAGCCTGTCAGGGCTCTTTCGGCAAGCGTGAAAAAAGCTGGAGAGCACGGTCATATCGAACATATCAAGACAAACATATCCGAGATAAACGATCTTTCTGGCGCGCTCAGCGAGCTGAGCGTAAAGCGCATCGAATATCAGAACGAGCTTGCCACGGAACGGGAAAGATATATGCTGGCGGTACAAAGCTCCAACGACAGCATACTGGAATACGACTGCAAAAACGACACGCTTTATCTTTATAACTTCAAGTCCAGAGACGGCGAGGATACGCAGACAAAGATATACGAAAAATTCAGAGAGATGGTTGCGTCGGGAAGCGTCTGCCATGCTGAGGATATGCCCTATATGACGGACTTTCTTGACGGCGTTGCTCATAAAAAGGGCGTCTATATCAGACTGAGGGCTGCAAAGGATTCGTCAAGCTATTTATGGATACTGCTGAAATACAAGAGCGTTTACGACTCGGACGGAAAGCTTATGCGGGTGATCGCAAGCTCCAAAAACGTTACCGAGGAAAAGGAGCGGGAGCAGAGACAGCTTGAAAGAGAACGCCTGGATCCTGTCACAAATCTTTACAAAAGCGAGTACGGCGATGTGCTTGCGACCAGATTTTCACAGAATATGCAGGGCAAGCCCTTTATATCGGCAATAGTAAGGATCGCCGATATGGAGAAAATGTACGAAAGCTGCGGCTGGCCGTTCTGCGACGCCGTGCTGGAGGAAGCCGCGCTGGTGATAAAAAAGACCGTTCCCGAGGACTGCATCGTTTACCGCGGCATGATGGACGAATTTGTCATTCTTACGCCCCTTAATTCAAGGGACGAGGCAAGGAAGCTTTTCCGCAGGATAATGGACGGCATTTCGGAAATATACAGCAGCGGCAGCATTAAGATAGAATGCGTTATCGGCGCGTATATAAAGTATGCCGACGAGCCGCTGTCCTCCTCAAGACTTAAAATAAGGTTCGCTTCCGAGGCGGCGTACCGTTTCAAAAGCGAGTTCGGCGGGATAGTTTTTGCCGACGAGGTAAGCGGCAGAGACGATTTTGTGAACGAGTTCAGAAATGCGGGCGTGAAAAGTTCTCCTCTTGCGGCGCACACCGTCGCCGAGGAAAACATGGATATAGTATCCTTTGCTTTCAATATCTTTGAGAAATCCTCCGACTTTGAAGCAGCACTCCATGCTCTGCTGAGCAAGGCTGGAAGAACTCTCGATATGCAGAGGATAGTTATTTTCGACATGAACAGGGACTACTTCACGCTGAGGATATCGAACCAGTGGTGCGCGGCGGAAATGGCTCCGATCGAGGTCAAGACCTATGTGTACGGAAAAGCAGCCTTTGCCGATCTGGAACAGGAATTTAAAAACAGCAGCTGCAAGATCGCTGACGCGGCTTTCTTTGAGCGTGACGCTGTTCACGGCGAGGGCAAGGCAGTTGCCGACGGTACCGCTTATTCCGTTCCAATGCTGGACAATGACCTTATTTCGGGCGCGATAGTGTACGAATGCAGGACGGAAAGATCCGACGAGGAGCTTATCACCTGCATGAAGGAGCTTACAAAAGTAATCTCGGCGTACATCTCAAAATCCAGAACGAGCCGCGAAAGCAAGGCTAAAAGCGAATTCCTGTCAAAGATGTCCCACGAGATAAGAACTCCCATGAACGCTATCATAGGCATGACCGCTATCGCTATGTCCTGCGAGGACGCGGACACTTCCGTGATGGAGTGCCTGAAAAAAATCGACAGCTCGTCCCGCTACCTTATGTCGCTTATCAATGATATTCTGGATATGTCCCGTATCGAAAGCGGCAAAATGACCTCCGAGGAAACCTATCTTGACCTTGACGAGCTTATCGGCAGACTGGATACCATGATAAGGGTACAGACCGAAAGCAAGGGCATATGGCTGCGGGTAGAGACGGATATCCAAAATCCGCACCTTTTGGGAGACCCTCTCAAGCTGAACCAGATAATGGTGAATATCCTTGGCAACGCGGTGAAGTTCACCGAGAGCGGCGGGATATACCTGAAAGTGATCGAGACCGATTCGGAGACCGAGGGAGAGGTAAATGTTTTCTTCTCGGTAAAGGACACGGGCATAGGAATAAGCGAGGAAAATCTCGGCAGGATATTCAACAGCTTCGAGCAGGCTGACGCGGATACCGTGAGAAAATACGGCGGAACGGGTCTGGGACTTGCCATATGCAGCAATCTTGTCAGACTTCTCGGAGGTACTCTTGAGGTGACAAGCGTTATGGGCGATGGTTCGGAGTTCTTCTTCACCCTGCCTATGAAGGTCACGGAAGCCCCCGCGGAAACCGACGAGGACACAAATGAGCCAGCCGATGTTTCTGGTAAGAGAATACTTATCGCCGAGGACGACGAGCTTAACGCGGAGATCGCCTGCACCCTTATCGGCGAGGAGGGAATACTCACCGAGACCGCCTCAAACGGTCAGGAAGCCGCCGAAAAATTTGAAGCCTCCGCAGAAGGGTACTACGACGCCATACTCATGGATATAAGAATGCCCGTCATGGACGGTATCGAAGCCACAAAGCGCATACGCGGATCCGACAGACCGGACGCGGCTAAGATACCCATAATCGCCATGACCGCAAACGCATTCGACGAGGACATGAAAAAGTCCGTTGAATGCGGCATGAACGGACATCTGACAAAGCCCATAGACATGAAAAAGGTCATGGACACGTTCCGCCGAATTTGGCGGAACTAAAACGCCGGCTGCATGGCATGAAAGGAACATTAGGCACTGTGAAGATAAGCAAAAAGAATATGGCGGTGCTGCTGATAATCCTGTCGGCGGTGTGCTTTACGGGAATGAACGCCTGCGTGAGACTGTCGGGAGACCTGCCCTCGATACAGAAAAGCTTTTTCCGCAACGCGGTAGCTGCGGTCTTTGCGGCGGTAATGCTGGTCAGAAGCCGCACGCCGCTGAAAATACAAAAAGGCTGCGGCTTTGCAATGCTTATGAGGGCGGTCTGCGGGACTGTGGGCGTGTTCTGCAATTTTTACGCGGTCGACCACCTTGCTCTTGCGGACGCTTCGATGCTCAACAAGCTTTCACCGTTTTTCGCGGTGGTATTCTCGATAATAATTCTGAAAGAAAAAGCCTCTCCCGCACAGGTTGCGGCGGTAATTCTTGCCTTTTGCGGCAGTCTTTTCATTATCCGTCCCACCTTTTCAAACATGGAGCTTGTCCCCTCACTTATCGGCTTTGCGGGAGGAATGGGCGCGGGAGCGGCGTACACCTTTGTGCGCTATATGAAGCAGCGGGGCGAAAAAAGCGCGCTTATCGTTTTCTGCTTTTCGGTATTTTCCTGCACTGCGGCTCTGCCCATAATGCTTGCGGACTTCGCTCCCATGTCGGCAAAGCAGCTCGGCATACTTATCCTCACGGGACTTTTCGCCGCGGGAGGACAGTTTGCCATTACAGGCGCGTACTCATACGCTCCCGCAAAAGAAGTATCTGTTTTCGACTACTCTCAGGTGATATTTTCCGCGGTTGCGGGATATTTTATTTTCGGTCAGACACCCGTGCCGCTCAGCATTATAGGATACGTTATAATAATAGGCTCGGCGGTCTGGACGTTCATACAGAACAACAAAAGAGAAACTGCATAAAGGCTGAGCCAACTGAACAAAGTTCAGTCAACCCTTTGCCGCCGTCTAAAGCGAGTAACTATACTATTCTCCCGAGACGAAAAATACTTTTGATATAAGGATAACACGAAAGGGCAACACTAAAAAGAAAGGCTGATTATTTTGTTTAAACTTTTAGACGACTGGTTTACGCCAAAAAGACGAGGAATTTTTGCACTTGGAGCCATAGGCTTCGTGCTGGTATGGATGTTCCTGTGGAATGCTTTTCCCATGCAGTTCTACTCGTTTTTCTTCTATAAGACAAGCATTGTGGGAAGCAATATTCAGCTTCTGCTGCTTAACGGAGTGGTGCTCCTGCCGCTTTTCTGGCTGTTCACGAAGCTGACTAAAACAGGTCTCAGCTTTTCCAAAACGGTATTGCTGAACGTACTGCTGCTTATTGCGGCGGACTTTGCATTTTCAATATTTGCATTCGGGGAGCGTTTCTACATCTGCGTTATCGCGCTGATCGTCCACGGACTGATAAACGTGTGGACGTTCGGCAGCGCGGAAACGCCGGGTAAAAAAGCTCCCAAGGGAATGAACGCTCCCGCACCCAAAGGCGCGGCGGCAATAAAAGAGCAGCCCGTCATAACAATAGTCTGGGCTGCCGTTTTCGCGTTTGTGTCGGAAGCGTTAAGCTTCTCACTGCTTTATATAGTGGCGCACATTTACGCCTACTGATCTTCTCCGTCCTTTATCTTTATGACAACGCACTGGCTTCCGTTTTCGGCAAAGCGGTTGAGGAAGCGTTCTTTCAGATATGGCGTGATCTCGTCCTTGTCGTCGCAGTCCATGAAGTAATAGCAGGCGCTGTCGTAGCCGCACAGAACAAGGGTGTGGGAATTTCCTATCCACGTGAAAGGCTCTCCCGTATCGTTGAGAAGCCACTCGGCAGGCTCGCGGTAGTTGTATGATTTCATGCCGCGGCTCGCCCAGACTATCATGGGCACGCCCTCGTTCAGCAGCTTTTCAATGTCGGCGGCGTTTATGTCCTCCGGCGAGACCGCTTCATAATTCGGGTTCGTGTCGGCGAAGTACCTGTTCAGGGTATCCACGATAACGGGCGCGAAGCAGCCGTATCCCCATTTGTAGGGGTCTCCCGCAAACACCTTGTAGGGGTCGGGACCGTGGGACACCATCCGGTCGTCGTATGTAAAATTATTGTCGCAGATAAGGTAATTGTCGGTAAGGTAAAGCTTGTCGGCGTCAAAGCCAAGGTACTGCAAAACCGACGCCGCGCTGGTAATCTCGCAGCCCACGGGCAGTTCGGGATACTGATTGATGATGGGGACGTCCAGCAGGACTTTTCCGAAAACCTCCGACGGTTTTTCGTAGCCTTCTCCCAGCTCTTCGACGGTATAGCCGCCGTAAAGCGAATGAGGGTCGGCGTTAAGGGCATCATAGCGGGTTATCTCGTCAAAGCGTTCGTCAAAGACCTGTCCCGTGTAGGCGTAGTCTGCAATAACGGTACACACCGCCGTGCATATGCCGAGGGTTATTACAAGCAGTTTGTTTCTCATGCGCCGACCTCCTTTTGTGTAATTTTTGTATCCAAACTGTTTTTCGTCTCGGGAACAAGAGCTGCCGCCATAACCATAAAAGGCGGCAGGGGTAAAGGCTCAGCTTTTCCGCAAGATATTTATAGTATAACATAAAAAGATATTTTTCGCAACAGCGGAGGAATAATTTATGAACGAACTTTTGGTATATGCGATCCTAATGTGCGAGGACATAGTTACAGACGAACTTTTCAGCAACTGGCTTGACAGGATTTTTTTGGAAAATCCGAATGACGATTATCTTTTGGAACTTGAGTGTATGGGAAACACTGAAAAAGCTGCGGCAAGTGTAATTTCGCGGTTTGATTACGGCGGGCTTGACAAAATATGTTTTGGCAGAACGATGATGAAAGAACTTAAGGAATATTGCCGATCATGCGGTATTACTGAACGATTTGGACAAAAAATGTATTCGCTGTGGGAAAGTTTGCCGGGCTGCATTCAGGACGATGAACCGTTTTCTGTCCTCACTTATGCTGACGACCCGCTGTCTTGGGGCGATGAGCAGCAGTCACGGGAAATATATGAAAAGGCATTTGGTTATTATGACCAAATATCGAAAGGAGCACATTAAAATGACAGGACTTGTTTTAGAGGGCGGAACTTTCCGCGGGATATTTTCGGCGGGCGTTATGGACGCTTTTATCGAGGAGGGGATAGAGTTTCCCTATATCGTGGGAGTTTCGGCGGGTATTTCCAACGGAGCGTCCTATGTGTCAAAGCAGTTCGGCAGGAACATCGAGATACTGGAAAAATACCGAAACGACAAGCGCTATCTGGGTTTGGGCAACTATAAAAAGTGCCGCAGTATGTTCGGTCTGGACTTTGTTTTCGGGGACATTCCCCGCGAGCTTGTACCCTTTGACTACGATGAATTCAAACGCTACACGGGCACTTGTCTGGTTGGCGTTACCAACGCGGAAACGGGAAAAGCCGAGTTCAAAAACGCTCTGGAGGACAGCGAAAAATTCGATTTCCTGCGGGCGACCTGTGCTATTCCGGGATATTTTCCCGCAATAGAACTGGACGGCAAGCCTTATTTTGACGGCGGACTTGCATCCCCGATCTGCGTAAAGCAGGCTCTCAAGGACGGCTGCTCGCGTGTGGTGATAATACTTACTCAGCCGGAGGGCTTTGTCAAGAAGTGCGGCAAGGGAAATGTTGCCATGAGCCAGCTTATCAGGCACAAATACCCGAAAATGGAAATGCTTCTGCTGACGCGGCATAAGCTTTACAATAAGCAGATCGAGTTCTGCAACGAGCTTGAACGCCGAGGAAAAGCGCTGATATTCCGTCCGTCCCACAAGCTGAACAGCTTTGAAAAGGACGAGAAAACTCTCCGCGCCGTGTGGCAGGAGGGCTACGAAACGGGCAAGAGCCGTGCCGATGAGATACGGGCGTTTATGTCTGTCGTGCATTGACGGAGGTAAATTTTGATTTAGCGTACTATTGTGCGGGTTCTTCGGCGGCAAAGCCGCCGACTAAAGCTGGTCCAGCTGAGCCCAGCTGGCGAGGTTTCCAAAGGGCGAGGAGCCCTTTGGTCGCCGCCCGCAGGCGGCGAAATCCTTTTCGTTCCAAAACGGA
>CAMWVO010000062.1 GCA_947177695.1 uncultured Clostridia bacterium | reverse complement strand
CCGTTGATCGTTTCCGTAACGTTGACCTCGGCAACTCCCGACCCGCCGATAACGTCGTCGGCAAGACTGCGGAAAAGTCCGCACACAAGGTCGTTCTCCGTCTGGAAAACTATTGAATCGGGCGCAAAGCTTTTGCAGAACAGCAGCATACCGTACAGACAGCAGTATTTCCTGTCCTTGTCGGTGATGACCGAGCAAAGCTCTTTTTTAACTGAGTATGAAAATGACATTTTATAACTATCCTTATCTGTCCTTGTCGATATCGCGGTGGCTTATCCTGCACTTAAGACCCTTGTCTTTCAGGTACTTATAAAGAGCCTCCGCAAAGGTAACGCTTCTGTGCTTTCCGCCCGTGCAGCCGAAAGACACCACAAGCTGGCTCTTGCCCTCGCGGATATAGAGCGGGATAAGAAAATCAAGCAGGTCCTCAAGCTTTTTGATAAGAGTACCGGACTGCTCGGAGCTTAAAACATAGTCGCTCACGCAGCTTTCCAGACCCGTGTGATGCTTCAGTTCGGGAATATAGAACGGGTTCGGCAGACATCTTACGTCGAAAACAAGGTCGGCTTCGCGTGACATACCGTACTTGTAGCCGAAAGACATGACCTTTATGACCATGCTGTCGTTGGGATTATCCAGAAAAAGGGAATAGACAGTCTCTTTAAGCTGGTTCATTGACAGCTCGGAGGTGTCTATGTAGTAGTCAGCCTTTTCCCGCACCGACGAAAGCACCTCGCGCTCGGTGTTTATCGCCTTTTGCAGACTTCCGTGGGACTGCTCGTCGAGAGGGTGCTTGCGGCGGGTCTCTTTGTAGCGCTTTATCAGCACCTCGTCGCTTGCGTCCAGAAAGAGAATGGAGGTTTCAAGCTCGTGGTCTTTCAGATAGGACAGACCCTCGTCAAGTTCAAGGAAAAGCTCACCGCCCCTTATGTCGGTAACTATGGCGACCTTTTTCATCTGACCGTTTGCAATGCATATTTCCGCAAATTTAGGTATAAGCTGAGGAGGAATATTGTCGATGCAGTAGTAGCCGATATCCTCCAGAACGTTTACCGCGCCCGATTTTCCCGATCCCGAAAGACCCGTTACTATCAGAAATTTCATGCCTGATTCCTCCTTTGTTGTGACCGTGTGTTAAAGCTTTTTATCCGTTATGATAAGGGGCTCGCATTCAAGAACATAGCCTGTTTTTTCTTTTACGGTATTCTTGACTATTTGTATCAGCTCCATAAGCTGACTGAAATTTGCGTTACCCTTGTTGATTATGAAGCCGCTGTGCTTTGTGCTGACCTCCGCATCGCCCACATGGACGCCTTTCAGTCCGCACTGTTCTATCAGCAGGGAAGCGTAGCTCCCCTCGGGACGTTTAAAGGTGCTTCCCGCGCTGGGGTATTCCAAAGGCTGCTTGGAGCGGCGTTTTTCAAGTATAGCCTCCATGTCCGCCTTTATTTTGTCTTTGTCGCCGTCAGTGAGACGGATATCCGCAGAAAGAACAATTTCTCCGCTTTCGGAAAAACGGCTGTGACGGTAGGAAAAATCAAGCCCCTCCGCGGCGTACTCGGTAATATTGCCCGACCTGTCCATTGCTCTGACCGACACAATAACATCTTTCATTTCGCCGCCGTAAGCTCCCGCGTTCATATAGACAGCGCCGCCTAAAGTTCCGGGTATCCCGTAGGCAAACTCCAGACCGCTTAGACTGTTTTCCATTGCAAAATTGCATACGGACGCGAGTGTTGCCCCCGCAGAGCAGGTCAATACTTCTCCGTTTAGGGAAATGTCCGAAAAGCCTTTCCCCGAAACAAAAACAACGCCCGAAATACCGTCGGAATCCACTATCAGATTAGAGCCTTTCCCGAAAATGCGGTAGGGTACGCCAAGCCTTTCCGCAAGGGGAATAAGCTTTAAAAAGCTTTCCTCGCCGCGCAGTTCGATCAGCAGATCGCACCTGCCGCCGATTTTGAATGTGGTGTAATTTTTAAGCTCCGCGTCGATTTCGACACGGCACCCCAAAGCTTCGGCAGCCGCCGATATTTCCTCCAAACCGCTCACCTGTGCGCCCCCGTTCAATTTTATATAAATTGGATAATTTTATTTTTTTTCACATATAGCCGCATATTTAGCCGTGTATTTTTCAATTAAAATATTAATATCGTCAATGGATTTGCATTCCTCTAAATCAGAAATAATTATTTGATACGCCAATTTAGTGGCAAGATCAGCAACTATTTCCGCAGTGTTTTGCTTTTTGTTCATCGTATTTGCATCCTCTCATATAGTCTATGCTTTTGAACATACTTTAATGCAGTACAGCTTTTCGTCAAGGAAAGATATTTCGGACAGGGTTACTGCATAAAAATATTGCCTTTTTTTGCGGAAATAAACTCGGTAAGTCTGTCCATGTCCGCGTTTACCACAAGACGTTCGGGGAAATCCTGCTCGTCAAGCAGTTTCAGCGCATTGTCAAAATGTCCCACCAGTGTGCAGAAATGGGCGTCCGAATTGACAACGACGGGGATTTCGTGCTTCTTGCAGAGACGGATAATTTCTTTGTAGTTATCGGTTGTATTTTTCCATGTTATGGAGCTTTCGTTTATCTCCACAAGCTTGCCGCATTCCTTGAATTTTTTCAGGCATTTTTCGTAGTCGAACTCGTACCCCACCGTAGCACAGTGACCGATAACGTCCACAAGTGGATTTTCCGCAACGCCCATATAGAGCCGCGTTATCTCCTCGGGAGAAGCCTTTTTCAGATGATTTCTGTGTATGGACGCGATTATCCAGTCCAGAGCGGCGCATTCCTCGTCGGGAAAGTCTATAGTCCCGTCATAGTCGATAATGCTTGATTCCGCGCCGAAAATAAGCTTTACGCCCAGCAGCTCACGCGGCAGAGCCTTATGCAGATTGTGAAAGTGCCACACATGAGGACCGTCCGTTGAGGCGGGAGTGTGGTCGGTTACCGCAAGCGCGGAAAGTCCCGCGTCGCGTGCATACTGCGCGTTTTCGAGAACCGTCGAGTAAGCGTGGGTGGAAGCGACGGTGTGGGTGTGTGTATCTGCTATGATTTTCATTTTTTCAGCCCTTTTGATATGGATTTACAGAAAAATTAAGTACATATATGAAGTTTTGCGGATCAATAAATATCCCACTTCTTAATGGTCTCCTTGCGGTCCATGTCAAGACCGAGATTGTCAAGTAGCTCCTGAGCGGCGTTGTAGCCCATTTTCTTCTGACGGTTGTTCATAGCCGCAACTTCGAGAATGACCGCAAGATTTCGTCCCGGCTTGACGGGAATGGTGCTGCACGGTACTTTTACGCCGAGAATGGAGGTGTACTCGTTGTCCACGCCCATGCGGTCGTAACCCTTTTCGCTGTCCCAAGGCTCAAGCTCCACGATCATGTCAATCTTTTCTGTGACCTTGATCGCGCCCATACCGAACAGGCGGCGGGCGTTTACAATGCCTATGCCGCGAATTTCAAGAAAGTGCCTGATATTTTCGGGGGACGAGCCAACAAGGCTGATGTTGGAAACACGTCTGATCTCAACCGCGTCGTCGGCAACAAGACGGTGTCCGCGCTTGATAAGCTCCACGGCGGTCTCGCTCTTGCCGACGCCGCTTTCGCCAAGGATAAGCATACCCTCGCCGTAGACCTCGATAAGTACTCCGTGACGGGTGATACGGGGAGCAAGGTGCAGATTGAGGAACGCAATCAGCGCAGCCATAAAGCTGGAGGTGCTGTCCTTGCTTCTTAGCAGGGGAACCTCGTACTTCTGTGCAAGCTCCACCATTTCGGGAAAATAGGGCAGCTCGCGGGTGATGATAAGTGCGGGGATACGCTGTGCGAAAAGCATATCGAGACGCTCGCGGCGCACGTCCTCGTCAATGGTAGCCATGTAGGCGAACTCCATTTTGCCCACGATCTGAACGCGTTCGTTGTTGAAATATTCATAAAATCCCATAAGCTGAAGTCCGGGACGGTTAAGGTCTGTCTCGTTGACCATCAGCTTAGCCGAGTCCTCGGGAAGATAGATAGTTTCAAGGTGAAATTCCTCGATGATCGTTTTAAGGTCTACGTTGTATTTTTTTTCAGCCATTCCAATCATTCCTTTTCGATAAACAGTTACTTCTAATTATACATATTTTTAGAAAAATTTCAAGTGGTATTAGACTTTATTTACATATGCCGTAAAAATATTCTGCTGAAAAACATAAAAAGTGCTTGCTTTTTTGTGCAATTTGTTGTATACTATTCTGTAAACTGTTTAAAATTGTTTCTGAAAGGAAGTATCAGTATGGCGGCGGTTGGATTTATCGGCGCGGGAAACATGGGTTATGCGATAATCAAGGGCATTTGCGGATGCCAACGGGACGGCGAACTGTCCCTGTATGCTTACGACGTTGCCGCGGCAGCTCTGGAGCGTCTGGCTGAATTCGGCGTAAAGCCCTGTTCAAGCGAAGCCGAGCTTGCGGAGAAGTGCGATTACATTTTTCTTGCGGTAAAGCCGCAGCAGCTTGACACCGTTATGGACAATATCGGCGGAGTGGTCACAAAGGATAAGGTAGTTATTTCCATCTGCGCGGGAATTACGGCAGACTATATCTGCTCAAAAACGATTCCCGAAGCAAAGGTGGTTCCGGTAATGCCCAATACGCCCCTGCTTCTGGGCGAGGGAGCTTCCGCTCTTTCGAGGAACGGAAACGTTTCGGACAGCGAGTTTGAGTTCGTGAAGAACATTTTCGCTTCCTGCGGAAAGGTGGCTGTTGTTCCCGAAAACAAAATGAAAGAGATAATCGCAGTAAACGGCAGCAGTCCCGCATTTATTTACCTTTTCGCAAAGGCGTTTATCGACTACGCGGATTCGGTGGGTATCGACAGCAGGGCGGCAAAGGAGCTTTTTGCGCAGTCACTTGTGGGCTCTGCGAAAATGCTTACCGATTCGGGGTATACTGTTGATGAGCTGATAAAAATGGTGTCCAGTCCCGGAGGAACAACTCTTGCGGGTCTTGACGAGCTTTACAAGGGAAAGCTGGAGGAGACGGTGACAAAAGCCTGCGAAAGCTGTACACGCCGCGCTTACGAGCTTTCCAAGTAGGGGACGTTCTTAAACCGAACTTGTCCGCATAGACTTTACTTAAGGCAACACGCATACAATTTTTGTGAGGTGCTGCCTGAATAAAAAAGTAAAGGACGGTCACTATGACGGACAACCATATCGTTCAAAAAAAGAGATCCGACGGACGGCTCACTCTGCTTACAGCGCTTTATTTCGCGGGAGTTTTCCTTGGCGTGATACTGTACGGCGCTCTCAGCGGAGAGCGTCTCGACGCGCTTAACGACATCACGGGAAGCTTTGTGTACGGCAGGCTCAATCACACTTTTTGGGAAACGCTTGTAAATTCCTTTTCGGGAGCGTTCCTGCTGCTGACGGCGTGCTTCTGGCTCGGCTTCAGCGCGGCGGCTCAGCCTATAGAGCTGCTTGTTCCCGTTTTTCGTGGACTGGGCGCGGGAGTGTCACTGTCGGGAATGTACGGAAGCTTCGGTCTTTCCGGCATTGGAATGTCCGCGGTGCTTATAATTCCGGGGGCGGTGTTGTCGGCGTTCGCGCTGATAATCGCGGCAAGGGAGGCTCTGGAGCTGTCGGGAAAGATATTCACACAGGTTTTCGGCAGAAATGCCGCTTCGGGCGGAATTGGCGGGACGATAGATTTCAGGCTGTATATCACAAAATTCGCAATATTGTTTGTTATCCTCACGGTGTCGTCCCTTGCGGACAGCCTTGCGACCTTTATTTTCGCGGGCTTCTGGACGCGTCTGCTGTGAGGTGCGCAAACATAAGAACCTGTCTTCATAAGATGTAGCGCACGTCTTTTCGGCAATCTTTTGCCGCTGACTGCGTTAAAAAGCCTTGAAATACGGACGTATTCCTGCGGCTTTTTGCCTTGTCATCGACAAAATCTTGCCCCGTAGGAAAAAATCCGCACACTAATCTTGTGAAGACAGGTTCTAAAAACGGGGAAGTTACTGTAAAGGAGCTGCAATTTTTGGCATTATTTGGTTATGATTACGAAAAAGCGGGACGGGGCGTTTCCAAAAACGCGCCGAAGAAAAAAGCCTTTTTCGAGTTCTGGGAGATGTATTTCAGGTACGCATGGAGGCTTATCAAGCTTAATATGCTCACGTTTATTTTCTGTATCCCGATAATTACGATAGGTCCTGCGCTGGCGGGAATGACCCGCGTCCTGCGGAAATATTCGCTGGACAAGAACGCGTTTACTTTCCACGATTTCTGGAAAGGCTTTTCCGAGAACTGGAAGCTGTCCCTGCCTGTGGGCTTGCTGGACACGCTGTTTGCGGTGTCCGCGGTGTCGGCTATGTATGTGTACCCCAAAATGGCTCAGGCGGCTGAGTCGGGAGGATTTATCTACACGATATTCTGTGTAATCTCCGTAAGCTTCGCGCTTACGCTGTTTATGATGAATTTCTATATTTTCCCGATGATAGTCTCCACGGAGCTGACCTTTAAAAATATAATCAAGAACAGCTTTTTCCTGACCTGTATCGCTCTGAAAAAGAACTTCATCACTCTTGTTTCGGTTGCGGCAGCTGCGGCGATACTTTTTGTTATGTCGATAACGAATGTCCTTTCACTGCTGCTGATACCGTTCTGGGCGATCACGTTTATCGGATTTATTATAATGTTCAATTCCTACCCGCAGATACAGAAGTACGTTATAAATCCCTACTACGAGGAGCGGGGAATGGATAATCCCGAGTACGACTACCTTAAGCCCCTGTCTGCTGAGGACAGCGTTTTCACCGACCGCGGCGGCGAGGAAATACCCATCGAGGGCGGAAAAAAGAAAAAAGGAAAAATTATTTCATAAAAACTCTTTACAAATCGGTTTTTATGTGTTATAATAATTTTTGTCTTGTTTTGAATGAATGAGACAGCCGTCTGCTTGGTCTGCGGAGTAAGCCCGTTTCGGGACTCCCTTTGAGGGGATAACGCCTGCCGCTTACTATGCTGACGGGGAAATCTATTAAAGAGGTGTTTTAATCATGATGAGAAAAGAAGAAAAAACAGCTGTTATCGAAGCTAACAGAACCAGCGAGAACGATACCGGTTCTCCCGAGGTGCAGATCGCGATACTCACCAAGAGGATCAACGACCTTACCGAACACTTGAAGGTACACAAGAAAGACCACCACTCCAGAAGAGGACTTCTCAAGATGGTTGGTCACAGACGTAATCTTCTCAACTACCTTGCTAAAAAGGATATCAACAGATACCGTGCAATAGTTGAAAAGCTCGGTCTGCGTAAGTAAGATCATGCCGAAGGCAGAAAGTAAGGGCGAAAGCCTTTACTCTGCCTTTTTGTGCTTCTCTTGCTTCTTATGAAGTTGCCAAAATAAGGAAATATCAGACGGCAGTTGTTTAGCATTAAATCGTACCCGTGCTATAGGCGGGCAGGATTTATTGCTAAAGCTGCGGTCTGTTAAAATCGGACGCGCCGCGCTTAAACGGGCGTCTTTAACAGGAGGAAAAAATATGTTTGATAATCACAGAATTTTCAAGACCACCTATGCGGGCAGGGAAATGACAATCGAGACAGGCAAGACCTGCGAGCTTTCCAACGGTTCCTGCTGGGTTCGCTACGGCGAGACCGTTGTTATGGCTAACGTTACCGCAAGCGTTAAGCCCAGAGAG
This sequence comes from uncultured Clostridia bacterium, assembly GCA_947177695.1. Lineage (GTDB taxonomy): Bacteria > Bacillota > Clostridia > Oscillospirales > Ruminococcaceae > RGIG8773. The sequence goes on along the minus strand of CAMWVO010000062.1, from coordinate 657 downwards.
GGCATCGACTTTTTCCCTCTTTCCGTTGACTACGAGGAAAGACTTTATTCCGTGGGACGTATCCCCGGTTCGTTCATGAAAAGGGAGGGCAAGCCCAGCGAAAAGGCTATCCTCACTTCCAGAGTTGTTGACAGACCTATCCGTCCGCTTTTCCCCAAGGATATGAGAAACGACGTTTCCGTTGTAATGACGGTGCTTTCCGTCGATCCCGATTATTCTCCCGAGATCTGCGGCATGATCGCTACTTCCGTTGCTATATCCATTTCCGATATCCCTTGGAACGGTCCTATCGGCGGCATCAGCGTAGGACTTGTTGACGGCGAGATCGTCCTTAATCCTACACTTGCTCAGCGCGAAAAGACCGACCTTAACCTTACCGTTGCGGGTACAATGGAAAAGATCGTTATGATCGAAGCAGGCGCAAACGAAGTCGACGACGACACAATGCTGAAAGCTATTCTCACAGGTCACGAGGAGATCAAGAAGATAGTTGCTTTCATTTCCGATATCCAGAAAGAGATCGGCAAGAAGAAGTTCGAGTTTGAGTCCATGGAGGTTGACCACGACCTGTTCGACGCCATCGAGGCTCTCGTGGGCGAAAAGGTAAAGGTTGCTCTCGACACCAACGACAAGAATGTCCGTGAGGAGCGTCTCAAT
>CAMWVO010000061.1 GCA_947177695.1 uncultured Clostridia bacterium | reverse complement strand
AATTATAAGATGTTACAATAAAACTGTATACAATCACCATTCCCATATCTTTAAGGAGGATATAGCAAATGAAATTCGTTAAGTTCAAAAAAGTGCTGTTTTCCGTTGTATCGGCAATGCTCTGCATTGCAATGGTTCTCAGCGTTCCCGCTTCGGCTGCGGAAAAGAAATCCGTATGGAACGAAACAAAGGCTCTGACAAGTGCAAAGTATAACTCCAACTACGTCAAGTGGGCGGAGAAGTACAGCGCAAAGGAAACTAAAAATACCGTTTCTTTCGGCAAGTCCAAAACCAAGAAGTTCTACGAAAGCCAGCTTAAAGCTTTCAACGAGAAAGACCCGCAGTTTTCCGTTAACATCCTTGACAAGGAAAATATTGTCTCGGTAGCTTTCAAGAACAAAAAGACTAAAATGGTCGTATATACCGAAGGCGAAGGCGTTGCTATCTATATTGACCCCAAGAATATGACGCTGCTTTCCGTCAGCGACAAACAGAAGATCACTATGCCCATGACCGAGGATATCGGTTACGACGATATGATCGACGAAATGACAGGAGCATTCCTGACCTTTGACAACGACAGCTATATGTCCGACACTCTCGGCGTTACCGACAAGACCAAGGGCAAGTCGTTCAAATTCACAAGCAACGAAAAGACCTACTACTATGAAGAATTTGAGGGCAGCATGGCAGGCAAATTCGGATTTTTGTTCAATTCCAGCGGAAATCCGATTGCGGTAGTAGCCGACGATATGGTAATGTGCTTCAGCGTTTCTTTCAGCGTAAAGGATTCGGAGTTCAGCATTCCTAAGGGTTATACCGAAATGCAGTTCTGATTGACAGACCGATCGCACATTCAATGACTTTCTGCGCAGGCTTGGCGGTATGACAGCCGCAGGGCTGCGCAGAGGTCGTCATATAACTGAATAAGGAGCATCGGAGTATGAATTTCAGAAAACTGAAAAAAGCTGCGGCTGCTGTTATGGCTGCGGTGATGTGCGTTACGATGGCTTTCGGGACTTCCGTTTCCGCGGCGGAAAAGAAATCCGTCTGGAGCGAAACAAAGGCTCTGACAACGGCAAAATACAATTCCAAATACATTAAATGGGCGGAGAAGTACAGCGCGAAGGAAGCTAAAAATACCATTGCTTTCGGAAAGTCCAGAACCAAGAAGTTTTATGAAAGTCAGACTAAAGTTTCCGGATCGGATGATCCCCAGTTTATCATTAATATTATTGATAAGGAAACAATTTTCTCAATTGCCGTAAAGGGAAAAGAGAACAGCAAAAACATTAAAATGGTTGCATATTCTGACGGTGAAGGAAGCGCCATCTACAGTAATTCCAAGAATGTAACGCTGCTCTCTGTCGGATACAAGCAAAAGCTTACTGTGCCAATGTCTGAAAATATAGGTTATGATGAACTGTTCGATGAAATGGCGGAAGGACTTTTCTTTAACAACGACAACTACATGATTGAACTTGGCGTTACCGACAAGACCAAGGGCAAGACGTTCAAATTCACAAGCAACGAAAAGACCTACTATTATGAAGAATTCGAGGGCAGCGTGGCAGGCAAATTCGGATTTTTGTTCAATTCAAGCGGCAAGCCTATTGCGGCAGTATCAGGCGATACGGCAATGTGCTTCAACATTTCTTTCAGCGTAAAGGATTCGGAGTTCAGCATTCCCAAGGGTTATACCGATATCAGTCTTTGATCAATAACCCGATCACGCGTTTATTGAAATGCCGCAAAGATATGCTGAGATCAGCATACAACTGAATAAGGAGTATCGGAATATGAATTTCAGAAAACTGAAAAAGGCTGCGGCTGCTGTTATGGCTGCGGCTATGTGCGTTACAATGGTTTTCGGCGCCTCCGTTTCCGCGGCGGAAAAGAAATCCGCATGGAGCGAGGCTAAGTCTCTGACAACGGCAAAGTACAATTCCAAATACATCAAGTGGGCGGAAAAGTACAGCGCAAAGGAAACCGAAAAAACAGTATCCTACAGCAAGTCGAGGACTAAAAAATTCTACGACAAAATGACAGCCGCTCTCGGCAAGGACGACGCAGAGGTTGCTCTGAGCCTTCTCGATAATGAAGTAATACTGTATTTTGCCAGCAAGGGTGATAAGTGCAAGCTTATACTTCATCTTAATGACGAGGGCATTGGGATCTATATAGATTCCGACAAGGTGACGGTCGTTTCCATTGAGGACAAGGCAATGTTGTCTGACGATGCGACCGAAAGCTATATGCAGGATACGGAGGCAATAAAAGACCTTTTCGATTTTGGTATCGACAAAAATTCAAAGGGCAAGATATTCAAGTTCAAAAGCGATGAAAAGACTTACTGCTACGAGGAATTTGAGGGAGACAGCTACAATGTGGGCTTCCTGTTCAACGAGAAAGACAAGCCCATTGCTATGGTGATAGACGGCGACGGCTGCTGCTTCAATCTTTCCTACAGCGTTAAGGATTCGGAATTTGATCTTCCCAAGGGTTACACGGATCTGAGCGATCTAATATGATTTCGGAGGTACTGTTATGTTTGGAAAACTCAAAAAAATCGCCGCGGTAATTGCTGCTGCGGCTATATGCCTGACAGTGGCTGCGGCGCCTGTATCCGCGGCTGAAAAGAAATCCGTCTGGAGCGAGACAAAGGCTCTGACAACAGCAAAATACAATTCCAAATACATCAAATGGCTGGAAAAATACAGCGAAAAGGAAGCCAAGAATACCGTTACATACAGCAAATCAAGAACCAAGAAGTTTGTTGACAAGATCGACACAAAGCTTAGCAAGGACGGCTCGGAATTTTCTTTCTACATGATAAACAAGGAATCAATACTTGCTGCGGCTCGCAAGGACGACAAGTTCAAGATCGTTTCATACGACAAGGATATGCCCGTTAACATTGTTCTCTATGCCGACAAGGACAACGAAACAATGCTTATCGTTGAGGATAAGCTCAAGATCAGCACGGATATGTCCAGCGACTACACGCCCGAATACGGCTATCTGGCTATAGCGGACGCTCTCGACCCCGACGTTAAAGCCGATGCCAAGGGCAAGTTCTTCAAGTTCAAAAGCGACGACAAGACCTACTATTATGAAGAATTTGAAAGCAAAGAATTCGGTTCGATGGGATACCTGTTCAATGAAAAAGGTACTCCCATTGCGATGGGCGTTGGCGGTGATTTTTACTGCATAAAGCTCTCCTACTCTGCCGACGCTTCGGAGTTTAAGATCCCTAAGGAATACAAGGAAGCCGACATGGACGAACTTGTGGATCTTCTTGACAAACTCAGCTGATTACACTAAAACGATACCCGATACGGTAAGCTCCGTATCGGGTATTTTTTCGTCTCAGAACGAATATTCAAGAAAGGTCAGCAGCTCTGGCGGAACATAGCTTACCGAATCCTGCTCCTCCTTTGACGCCGAGTTGTACCAGTCGAGCCATTCAAGGGTTTCCTCCGACAGCATTGAACGATAATACACCCTGCCGTCGAAAATAACCATGTCGTCATCATTGCCCGCAGCTTCCGTGCTTACGGTTACCGTCTGACTGTTTATTTCGTCGGAATTTTTCAAAGCTTTATAGTTTGGCATATTCTCGAAAAACTCTATTAGCTTTTCGCTTGAGCAGAGAGCCTCCACGCGAATAAAGAAATCCGATACCGTCACATAAAAGCTGTGCTTGGTTTCATGGCTGTTTCCGAAGTACTTTATCTCTTCAAGCTTTTCGACAGTGATATCTTCAAGGCTGACTATCGGTCTGACCGCTCTGTCTCCGATCTCGCGCTCATTATAGTAATAAAGGTGAACATATTCCGTATAAGCTTTATCAAAGTCGTTTTCCTTTCCGCGGTACTGTAACTGAAGCCGTAACGGCACTGTATCTTCCTTTATTGCTCTCACGAAGTTCAGCCCGCCTATCGACGAAGCCTGCGGAACATATCCCGCGAAAGGCGTATTTGTGTTAGCCTCGGAAAGAGTGAGCTGTTTGGTCTTTCCGCTATGACTTCTGATTGTGTCGATGACTTCAAAAAGCTGCCCATGCTCACTGGCTGCCATTACGGTAATGGTGAAATCCTTCACGGGGATAATAAAACTGTGGTGTTCCCGCTCTCCTCCCCCGATCATTATCTCGTCAAGCTTTTCGGGAGTTATCTCATCTAACGGGATAACAGGAAAATCGTTTGTCATATCCGAAAGCGGATTCTCTCCCCATACATAAGCCAAGGAAATCAAGCTTTTTTCCTTGCCGTCATAACTTCCGTTTTCCAAATAGAATACATCATACCGCCGATATATAGCCTCGCCGTTAATGCTTACCTCGTTATAATTATCCGAGGATTCCGCATAATGCAGTCCGGCAAGCGGAGTATAGTCGGGAACGTATCCCGCAAACACACTGCTGTTGTTCATCTCCGAAGTGCCTTTGTCATAGGAAGCCGATTTTACAGTTCCCTTGCTGTTCAGGTCGAAGCTGTCAAGGGTAAAATAGTCGCGGTACATAAGGTTAAAATCGCCCTTGCTGTAAAATTCAATATAGGGCGAGATTATCTTAATAAACTTGTCGCAGTCAAGACCTCTTGATGTAAACATATAATTGGTGTCGCCGTATCTCCAGCACGCCATTAGCTTGCTGCCGTCCTTTTTCTCGGAAAGATCGAAGCCGTAAAGCTCGGTGTCGCCGTATATTTCTGAAGTGTACAGGCTTTTGTCAAAGTCAGCAAAATGGCTGTTATCCTTATAAAATACCATGTGTACCATAGGCAGGTTTTCCGTGTCGTCGTTAAACAGCCTTATGCCCGCATACAGGGGAACGCCGTTCTCGTCACACTGTAAGCCGCCCTCTATATTGAGGAAATCGTTCCGTTCAAAGCGGAGTATCCCGTCCAGATATTCGGGTGTAAAGCGGTACACGGGACCGTCCGACGTAAAGTCCATATACCTTTCAAGCAGACCGTAATAAAATTCAGCCGAGTCGTCGGATTTGGCTTTAAAATAGTCTCTGTTGTTCGTGCGGTAACTCCAGGTCTGCGTTGTCACCACACTTTCAAGAGCGGAGGTGTCCGTTTCGGTCTCGGTAAGTATTTCCTGTATATCTGTGATGATCTTGTCGCTGTCCGACGAGTTAAGGGCGATGCCCGCCGCTCCCACTGCTATGGCAACAGCCGCCGCGGCAGCTATCCACGCCGCGCCGTGATGCTTACGCTCGTACAGCCTTGTGGTGAACATTTCCTCGATGTAGCTGTCGTCCGCAAGGGAAATCATTTTCCCTATTTCATTTTTGTTCAAAGCCCTTCCTCCTCCAGAAATTTTTTCAGCTTTTTTCTCATGCGGAACAGCATTGATTCCGCCTTGCTCTTGCTTATGCCGCACCTTTCGCAGATGTCCTTGACGGGCATGAAGTACCAGTACCTGAGCATGAACACCCTGCGGTTCTCCTCGCCGATATCGGCAAGAAAACGGTTGATGGTATCTGCAAGCTCTCCGTCGGTGTAACGTATCTCCGCGCCCTCGTCCGAGGCGCACTCTCCCAGCTCCTCAAGGGACACTGCCGCGTTGGGATTGCGCTTTTCCGCAGTGAGGTACTCGTATTTTTTCAGAGCCTGATTACGCGCCAGCTTCAGCAGGAACGCCCTGAAATTCCTTGGCTTTTCGGGAGGAATACTGTTCCATGCCGCCATGTAAGCGTCGTTTTCACATTCCTCCGCGTCGGCTTCACAGCCCAAAATATGCATTGCAACAGAGAAAACTATCCGTCCGTATTTGATCTTTGTCTCGCGGACAGCCTCCTCGGAGCGTGACAGAAACAGAGAGATTATGCTGCTGTCGTCCATAATGCTGACCCCCTTTCACTTATTAAGTACGGTTTCAGAGGAAAAAGCTTGCGCTTTGATTTTATTTTTCGCAAAATTTGCGGCTTTATATTGACATATTCATTCTATTGTGATAGAATGAATAACAGAAAGGGGGTGTTGCCATGAAGGTCGAAAGCAGTGTCGGAATTGATATCATGCGGCAGGTAGGGGAAGCCGCCCGAACCGCTCCGAAAAAGCCGGAGGAAATCCCCGCCGAGGAAAGCAGCCGCGGCGTTAAGCGGGACGAATACGTCCCATCCGAAAAGGACGAACCTATCGGGCTCTACAGCATGGAGCAGGACGAAAACGGCGATCCCGAAATAAAGTTCGACGACCCGAACAAGTCTGACAAATCCGACAAGTCCGATAAGGCAGACAAGGCGGAGAAACCCGAAAAGGAAAAATCCGAATCGGAGGAATGCACCTGCAATACCGACAAGGTGGACAGGGAACTGAAACGGCTCAGAGAAAAAGCCGAACGCCTTGAACAGCAGCTTCGTTCCGCGTCCGAGGAGGAAGCCGCGAAGCTCCGGAAGCAGCTTGCGGAAGTCCAAAGCGAACTTGCTCAAAAGGACAACGACAGCTACCGCAGAAGTCAAGCCGAATTTTCGTAAAAACAAAACCGTGCCGAAACCGAACGGCACGGTTTTTGCGTTAAGTAAAGTCAAAGAATATCAATGTGTTCACCGTTCAGAGCCTTGTTCATGCTCCGCACCGCGCAGAATTTTCCGCACATTGAACAGGTGTCGTCGTGTTCGGGAGAACGGTCGGCTCTGATTGCTTTGGCGGTTTCGGGGTCAAGGGCGCATTCCCACTGTGCTTCCCAGTCCAGAGCGCGGCGGGCGTCTCCCATGCGGTCGTCAATGTCCCTTGCGCCCCGTACTCCCTTTGCGATATCCGCGGCATGAGCAGCTATCCTGCTTGCGATAATGCCCTGCTTAACGTCCTCAACATTGGGCAGAGCCAGATGCTCCGCAGGGGTAACGTAGCACAGGAAAGCCGCTCCGTTCATTGCGGCGATCGCCCCGCCGATAGCGCCCGTGATGTGGTCGTAGCCGGGGGCAATGTCCGTAACAAGAGGTCCGAGAACATAGAAAGGCGCGCCCATGCATATTGTCTGCTGGACTTTCATATTAGCCGCGATCTGATCCATGGGGACGTGTCCCGGACCCTCCACCATGACCTGAACGTCCTTTTCCCATGCGCGCTTGGTAAGCTCTCCCAGACGGACAAGCTCCTCTATCTGGCAGACGTCGGTTGCGTCCGCAAGACAGCCGGGACGGCAGGCGTCCCCCAAAGAGACGGTAACGTCGTACTCCCTGCAAATGTCGAGAATTTCGTCATAGTATTCGTAGAAAGGGTTTTCCTCGCCTGTCATGCACATCCACGCGAAAACTAGCGAACCGCCGCGGGAGACTATATTCATCTTCCGCTTGTGCTTGCGTATCTGGTCGATGGTCTTGCGGGTGATGCCGCAGTGGAGAGTAACGAAGTCCACGCCATCCTGCGCATGGAGACGCACAACGTCGATAAAATCCTTTGCGGTAAGGGTGTCAAGGTCTCGCTGATAATGGATAACACTGTCGTACACGGGAACGGTTCCTATCATTGCGGGACACTCTGTCGTCAGCTTTTGGCGGAACGGCTGGGTGTTGCCGTGGCTGGACAAGTCCATGATAGCCTCCGCGCCCAGATCTACCGCGGACATGACTTTTTTCATCTCAATGTCGTAATCCTTGCAGTCGCGGGAAACTCCCAGATTAACGTTGATCTTCGTGCGGAGCATAGAGCCAACGCCCTCGGGATCAATACAGGCGTGGTTTCTGTTTGCGGGAATAACCACCTTTCCGCTTGCAACAAGCGGCATAAGCTCTTCCACGGACATCTTTTCCTTTTCCGCAACGGTTTTCAGCTGGCGGGTGACAATGCCTTTCCGCGCGGCTTCCATTTGTGTTTTGTATGTTTGGGTATTCATTTTATAGTTCTCCTTTTGTGTATTCAGTTTTTCTCTTCCGAAAATTTTCCCGCAAGACCGAAAGCGTGGTTCATTGGACCGCTTCCCTTTCCCAAGTTCAGCATTGCGGCAAGGGCTTCGGAAATGTACTCCTTGGCTCTTTCCACGGCTTCCTCAAGGGAAAATCCCTTTGCAAGATTTGCCGCTATCGCGCTTGACAGGGTACAGCCTGTGCCGTGGGTGTTGGGGTTGTCAATACGTTTGCCCTTGAACCATTTTGCCGCGCCGTTGCTGTAAAGAACGTCGTCCGCGTCGCTGAGAGAATGTCCGCCCTTTAAAAGCACGGCGCAGGAATTTTCCTCGGCAATCTTTTTCGCGGCGGACTCCATGTCCTCTCTTGTGCGGATAGTCATGCCCGACAGTATCTCAGCTTCGGGAATGTTGGGAGTTGCCACAGCCGCAAGGGGCACCAGCTTTTACAACAGACAGGATACCGCGTCCGTTTTAAGAAGCTATCAACCGCGTCTTGCGACCCTAACGGG
>CAMWVO010000060.1 GCA_947177695.1 uncultured Clostridia bacterium | reverse complement strand
TTTTGCAAGGCTATTTGCCACGTCATCGGCAAAAGCTTGCCGAAAATCCGCACACATATCTTGTGAAGACAGGTTCTAAATAAAATGATAAAAAGTGTTGAAAAATTTGCTGAAGTGTGGTAAAATAATATTGGTATAATTTTAGTTTGGAGGAAATCGTATGAATTTTAACAGAAAAGAGCATAGTCGGTTTATTCAGCGCCTTGACAGTACTGCTGAAAAAAATCCGCTGCTGTGGCTGCATTGCGTGGTACTGCTTGCTTTGGCATTTGCGGCGGAGCATATTGCCAAATATGCGAAAATGGTGTACTCACACCGCAATACCGAAAAAGCTGACAAGAAAATGCCGCAGCTTGAAAAGAAGCCGCTTTTTCTCAGGGCTGTAGCTGTGACTCTGACTGCGGCGTTCAGTCTTATGTTTGTGCCTGTGACGGCGTTTGATGCCTTTGGCGAGGAGTACGGTCACGCGGCGGAGCAGGTCGCTTTAAATGAAGTATCTGAAACAGAGGGAACATCGGCTTCGGAGGAAATAACCGTACCGGAAGATACATATGTATCCGCGGAGACGACCGTTCCCGAAGAAGTATCCGCGCCTGAGGAGATTACCATTCCGGAGGAAACAACTGTCCCGGAGGAAGCATTCGTTCCGGAAGAGACGCCTGCACCCGAGGAAATACCCGTCCCCGCGGAGCCGACCTACCCAGAAGAACCGGAATTTCCTGCGGAAGAAGCAGCTTACGATGATGGAATAAGCACGATTGCTATATGTGCGGTGCATAATTTTCACTCTACTTGGGATTGGGATAATGATTACCATGAACGTACCTGTGCCGTCTGCGACTATACAGAGAGAGCGCGTCATAATATGGTGGTAACATCAATTGAAATGCCGACTCTGACGAAGGGCGGTTCAAAACATAATAAATGTACGGTTTGTCCATACGAAAGAACCGATTCTCTTCCTCCGCTCGGTAATCACGACCATAAGATCAATGATTACTGGGATTATGACAGCAATTCCCATTGGCACAGCTGCCAGAATCCCACCTGCGAAGCGATAGAGAATCTGACTGCCCACAGTTTTGGCGGATGGCAGTCCAGCAGTTCATATCACTGGCGTGAATGTTCAGTATGCCACTACAATTACGGCAGCTGGGGCAGTCACAGCTACGGTGATTGGCAGAGCGACGGTACCAATCATTGGCGCGTGTGTACCGAATGCGGTTATAAAGGATATCAGAGCGGACATAGCTTTGGTTCGAAATACGATACCTCCAAGCACTGGCAGGAGTGCAGCGTCTGCGGATACAAAAAGGACGAAGCGGCGCATTCCTTAAGCACAGCTTGGCAAACCACCGAATCCACTCACCGTCAGGGCGGCTGTACAGCCTGCGGCTATTCGGCAGCGCAAACAAACCCTCACGATTTTCAGTGGAATACCAACGACGACGGCGAGCATTGGCGGTCCTGCGCAACCTGCGGCTGGGTAAGCGCCAAGGTACAGCACAGTTTTAAATGGACGTATACCGATGATATACACCATAGAGAGTGCGTATGCGGCTTGACAAGGGACGAAGCAGAGCACGATTTCTATAGTAACTGGGAAACAAGCAAGACCGAGCATTGGCATGAATGTATCTGCGGCTTGAAAAATGAAGCCGGAGAACACGATTGGGAATGGGATTCTCTTGATTCCGTACACTGGCAGGAGTGCAGCGTCTGCGGCGAATGGAGCGAAGAATCTGAACACGTTTATAAGTGGAATCACAATAACACAGGGCACTGGGAAGAATGTATCTGCACCAAAAAGCGGTCGGTCGAAGCCCATCATTTTGCAGAAGGGATTTTTACCCTTGCCGAGGACGGCGAAACGCCTATAAAGAGATATTACTGCACGTCCTACTGCGGATATTTCTATGATGAACCCATAGTTCACACTCATACTGCGGGAAACGTGTGGAAGCACGACGGGTCCAACCATTGGCACGAATGTACCTCCTGCGGTAAAAAGATCAATACGGCAAATCACACTTACAGCATAAGGGTGACCCTTGAGCCTACCGAGACAGCAGCTGGAACAAGAGCATATACCTGTACGGTCTGCGGTTACTCATATTATGAAACGATACCCGAGCTTGAACATATCCACACCTTTGATACCGAGTGGCATAAAGATAAAACCGATCACTGGCACGAGTGTACAGCCTGCGGCGAAAGAACAGATACTGCCGCTCACGTTTCGGACGGCGGAAAGGTAACGGTACAGCCTACATCAGAGTCCGAAGGCGTAAAGAGCTATGCCTGCACGGTCTGCGGATACATAATAAAAACTGAGACGATCCCTGCGCTCCCCGCGGCGCCGGATGTTGGCGTTACTGCTCCGGTATATTATCCGTCCTCGGCGGCAGCGGAAGCTTCTCTGAGACTTCCTTACGTCACCAATGCTCCCGAGATCAGAGGCTGGATGAATATTGCTGCATATATCAACGCTTCACATGACGAGGTCACCGTTCCGATAACCATGAACGGCGAGAATGAACTGCCGAAAGAGATCGCAGAATGCATTATGAACAGGGACATTGCTCTGAGGATAAACATGGGCGGAGGTACTGTCTGGACTGTAAACGGTCTTGATGTTACCGATCCCGTGACTGTAAATATGCGTGTTTCGGAACGGTCGAATAAAATTCCGTCAAACGTTATTGACGACCTTGTCAGCGAACTTGAACCGAAAGAATACAGGCTTTATCACAGCGGCGACTTTGGATTTAGGGCAGAGCTGACCTTGAGCGCAGGAAAGAGATACAACAATTATTATGCTGCACTTTACTATTACAACACCAAAACCAAGCAGCTTGAATTTATTGACGAAAGCTTTGTTGAAAACAGGCAGGTCACATTTGAGCTTACCCATGCTTCGTACTATGCGGTTGCTTTCAACAGTTTTCCGATGTATGATGACGTTTCCGCAAATGCAGGAGTTTTTGAAAACTCCGTGCCGATCGAAACGTCGGCTATGCCCGAAACAAGCGGTGTAACTATTCCCGCCGCTAAGCTGCCGCAAATTACAAAGTATTCAAACAAAAAACGCAGATACCGCATTCTCAGAAAGAGACGTCTTGACGATCTGGTATTTGTATTCTGATGTGATGAACAGGTTTCCAACCCCGCATTTTATTCTGACGGCGGAGCTCGGTACGGCTTCTGGACGCGAAGATCTCAACGGCAATTGCCGTCTGCATGAAATATGACAAAAAGATAAAGGCTGCACAGGATATATGTGCAGCCTTAACTATTGCGGTATTGTACTCAGTTTTTTGTTTTGCCGTTTACTCCTCGGTATCCGTCGTGTCGGCTGCCGCAGGGGGTTGGTATGCGGGAGCAGCCGCAGTGCCCGGCTTCGTATTTCCAATGCTTTCAAGAAGCTTTGAAAGATCGATCATCATAGTTCCGCCGTCGCCTGAAACCACTGTGGGAAGCTTTCCGTCCCATTTTTCGATGTAGTTGCTTATGAGTATCTCGGGGGTGATCTGCTCGGATTTCAGCCTGTAGGCTTCCGCCTCCGCCTGAGCCTGAGCGATCTTCTGCTCCGCCTCTACCTTGATCCTCTGCAAGTCCTGCTCCGCCTTGAGAGCGTTCTGCTGAGCCGTCTGCTTGGCTTCGATGGCGGCGTTGTATTCGTCCGTGAAGTCAAATGCAGTGATGTTGAAGATCTGTATCTCAATGCCGTATGTACTGATCTTGTCTTTCAGAAGCTCCATCATCTGGTCGCCGATCGCCTGACGGTTCGTGATAAGCTCCTCGGCGGTGAATTTTGCGGTGACGGCTTTAACGCATTCCTGAATGGACGGCGTGATTATCACAGCCTCGTAGTCCATGCCGATGTCCTTGTACACCCTTGCGGAGTAGCTGTTCAGCACCTTATAGTTTACCGCGATGGTGGAGGACACCGTCTGCAAATCCTTTGAAGCCGCCGTGCAGTTAGCCTCCGCCTTTTTGACACGGTTGTCGATCAGGATTATGTCCTGAATAAAGGGTATCTTGAAGTGAAGTCCCTCGGCGAGCACCGTTTCGGAAACCTTTCCGAACGTGGTCACAACGCCCGAATGACCCGCCTTTACGGTGGTAAATGAGTTCATCACCACAATTAACGCGATAAACAGTATCACCACGGCGGTCACGATCTTGCGCACCGCACCGCCGCCGACGTTAACAACATTATTATCTTTTGCCATTTGTATCTCCTTTCAGAACTAAGGACTTTAAAAAACTAAAGTTTTTAAAAAGCCAAAGTATCGCTGCCGATGTTTTCCTCTTCGTCGTCATCATCGTCGTGACGGATATAGCAGTTGTACTCGCTTGCGCTCAGTCTTTTTCCCGAACTGCCCGCGAAGCTTCTCACCAGTGCGATTATTCCCACCGCAAGCGCCGCCGCGGACATTACCGCCGCCAGTATCGACAAAACCAGCGCCGCCGTATTGCTTTTCTGTACCTCAACATATTCTCTCGTTTTCATAGATTATTTATCCTCCAATCCTTTCAGAGCCTTAAGCTCGTCCTTGTCAATTTTAATTTTTCCGTCGCGGATTATGGTCACGTCCTCTTTATCGAAAATGACTGCCGCGTCCTCGGACTTTTCGGGCTTGACTTTCAGCTTGCCTGTCAGCAGATTGACTTCCTCAACGTATCCCCTGAAATCGGGCGTCTTGACATAAGCCCCGACTTTCGGGGTATTTTTTTGCAGGAACTCGTAAGCGTCCTGCTCGTATTTTAGACAGCACATAAGCCTGCCGCAGGTGCCCGAAATCTTCGTGGGATTAAGGGAAAGTCCCTGCTCCTTTGCCATTTTTATGGACACGGGCTGGAATTCACCCAGAAAGCCCTTGCAGCAGAACTCCCTGCCGCAGATGCCAAGTCCGCCCAGGATTTTCGCTTCGTCGCGGACGCCTATCTGCCGAAGCTCGATACGGGTCCTGAACACCGACGCAAGGTCCTTTACAAGCTCGCGGAAGTCCACGCGGGTCTCCGCCGTAAAGTAAAACAGCAGCTTGTTGTTGTCGAAGGTGCATTCAACGTCCACAAGGCTCATGTCAAGCTTGTGGGCAAGAATTTTTTCCTCGCATATCTTAAATGCGTTCTTTTCCTTTATCCTGTTCTGCTCCAGAATTTTCATATCCTGAGGCGTAACGATACGGATTATCTCTTTCAGCGGAGCGGTTATCTGTGAGTCCTCAACCTGCCTGTTCGGCATGACCACCTCGCCGCACTCAACGCCGCGGGCTGTCTCCACAATAACAAGAGTGCCCTCCTCCGCCTTAATTCCCGCAGGGGAAAAATAATAAATTTTGCCGGTCTTTTTAAACCGTACTCCAATAATTTCGGTCATACAGACTGTAATTCCTTTCTATCCCATAATGGCGCAGACAAACGCCGATATTTCCGACGGCACGTTCATGTTCATTCCGCAGTGGACGGATACCCGCCCGATCGCCTCGTGAATGACCTCCGCCCGCTTTAGGCTTATTTTCCGTGAAAGAGCCTCCGCACCCTTTGGGTCGCAGCCGATCATGGGAGCAGTACCCATTCTCAGCACGCAGGCGTCGCGGATAGTCTTGTCCGCAAGCTCCATTACAAGCTTTATTCTGTTCCTGTTGTCGCCGATACGGTGCAGCGCCGTCAGCAGACCGTATTCGTCTCCCGCAGCTATGGCGGCTATCACATCTCTGCAAATTTCAACGTTCTCGGCAGTCTCTCCGCCTTTAAGGTAATCGGCGCAGTTACCGATATTCCCGTGGAAGCGTTCCACAGCTCCGTCTATCTCCTCCGCGGAAAAGCCCATGTCCGCAAGAGCAAGACGGCAGTCCTCCTCGGTACATTCGGGAATGCCCAGCGTTATCACTCTTGACAGTATCGTCGGCAGGAACACGCTCCTGCTTACGGCGGTGAAGATAAAGTACGCCGTATCAGGCGGCTCCTCGATAAGCTTCAGCATAAGGTTCTGAGTAGCCTCCTCAACGCTTTCGCAGTCGGTGAAGATATAGACCTTAGCGTCGCAGTCGTTTGGCTTGACGTAAGCGTCCGAGCAGATACCGCGTATCGTATCGCGGTTGTATATCTGCTTCTTGCCGCTTTTTTCGGGTCTGATAACGTCGGGGTGAGTGTTTTCAAGTATCCTCCTGCAATGGCGGCACTCCCCGCAGGGAACGTCCCCGCCATTTTCACACAGCAGGGTCATAGCGATGTAGTCCGCCGCGGTTTTCTTTCCCGCGCCTCTTTCGCCCGTAAGCAGAAACGCGTGAGCCATTCTGCCCTCCCGCTTCATAGCCCCGACGGTGGAGACGAACTGTTCCTTTGACCAAAGCTTTATCATACCTTTTCAAACCGCTCCACGTCGGTAACGAAGATAGTCGCGCCGCCCACGGAGACCTCCACGGGAAAGCTTGCCCCATGCATTTCTGAGCCGACAATATTTCCCGCGGGCATATACTGCTTTCTTCTGCGGGAGCGTTCCTTGATGATACCGATTATCTCGTCCACCTTGTCGTTCTCAGCGCAGATGAGAAACGTGGTGTTTCCCGCCATAAGAAATCCGCCCGTAGACGCAAGCTTTGTGGCAAAAAATCCCGCCCTCGTCAGCGTTGAGGAAACGTCGTGGCTGTCGTCGTTGTTGACTATTGCGTAAATAAGCTTCATGCCGAACCTCCGTTGATTCCGATTTTTGTATACTTTAAGATCAAAAATCAATATAACCGCTGCTGATGTCCCCCGCCTCTAAGGCGGCGGGTTCCATCTTTCGGTTCAGTGGGGGATACAATCCCCCACTGAACCTCTTCGGAATTGCTTTGCAATTCCGGCAGCTTGTTAAAGCTGCGCTTGAAGTCCAAAAGTATGTACATTTTTATTGTACCACATTCACATGAAAAATGCTATAGCTTTTTAAAATTTTTATAATATTTTCGTCGATAATCTCTCCCGCCGCCGCTATGGGTATGCATGGGGGACATACCGAAACGCTTTCCG
This sequence comes from uncultured Clostridia bacterium, assembly GCA_947177695.1. Taxonomy (GTDB): domain Bacteria; phylum Bacillota; class Clostridia; order Oscillospirales; family Ruminococcaceae; genus RGIG8773. The sequence continues at coordinate 1,376 of CAMWVO010000060.1, read as the reverse complement.
CGGCGATACGACCGGCGGCGTTTTCGACCTCCACGGTCTCCCGCGGGGCAAAAAAGGCTTCCCGCGGGGACATTGCCCTCTCCGCTTCGGGAACGGCAAACTGAGGCGGTCTGAGAAGTATTCTGGGACACATCAGTCTCTCCGCGGCATAAGCGGCTTCGGAAAAATCCTCCGCCGTGCTTGAAACCGAAAACATCAGCACCGCATGGGTCTCGTCGGCGTACTCGACCTCAACGCCGTTTCCGCGGAGCTGTTCCGCAAGCTCGTACCCCCGCAGACCGCACGGATACGAATAGAACGAGACTTTAAGCGGCTCCGTATCGGGTACTGCTAAATGTGCAAAGCGCTCCTTGAAGTCCGAGACAAGTCTCACCGTCTCAGCAAGCTCGGCGCAGAAATCACCTGCAAGATATTTGTTGCAAAGGTCAAGACTTTCCATAATAAGGTAGCTTGGACTTGTGCTTCCGAAAAGAGCCATGTCCCGACTAAGTTCGGTGACAAATTTTTCCTCCCGAACGTGGAGATAAGCCCCTCCCGTAAGCACTGGCAGAGTCTTGTGCGCCGAGTCGCAGCACATATCCGCGCCCAGCGCAATTGGGTGGAGATTTTCCTCCAGAAAAGCAAGATACGCGCCGTGAGCGTTGTCCACCAAAAGCGGAAGCCCATTTTTGTGGCAGACCTCGGCAATCTCCGCAACGGGAGCAAGCCGTCCCAGATAGTCTGGGGAGGTGATAAACACGCAGGCGGGAGCTTTGTCCCGATACCGTTCTATCGCCTTTTCCACCGAAACGGCGGTTATAGTTCCCGAAACCACCGAGCCGTCCTCGTAGTCGGGATAAAGCCAGCATGGCTCTAAATCAAGCAGCACGCAGGAATTCATCACCGAGCGGTGAGCGTTCCTGCCGCAGATAAAAGCGCGTCCTTGACCGCATACCGTCGTCAGCATCGCCTGTATGCAAAGTGTAGAGCCTCCCGCCGAGTAAAAGGTGGCAGCCGTACCGAAAAGGGAAGCGGCGTTTTTCTCGCTTTCGGCAATTATGCCGCTTGCTTCGTACAGTGAATCCGCGTCCTTTATTTCGGTGATGTCGTAGTGGAAAGCCTCCCCGAAGCCGCACCCCGCGGGACTTCTTCCCTTGTGTCCCGGCATATGCGCGCGGACAGTTCCGCTGCTTGCATAATTGTTCACGAAATCGTATATCGGTGTATTCATGTTTATCATTCCTTGCTTATGTATTAGTTCATACAAAATATTTCATTTTTTCCAGAATATTTCTTCTGCCGCGGGAAAGCGTCCGCGACACGGTGGAGCGGTTCACGCCCAGCATTTCCGCGATTTCGGGGATATTCATGCGTCTGAGATAGTAAAGCCCGATCGT